>JABSPN010000294.1 GCA_013214425.1 Flavobacteriaceae bacterium
GTAGTTAAGAGAGTCTGAATATCTCAATGGTTTTCAGAAGCAAGACATTATTGCATTAGCCAAGGCCAATAAAGGAAAAGATAAAAACGGATATCGAGCTGAATTTATCAGGTTGATGGAGTCATACACCAAATAAAACTTCTTAGAATTGGGTCTGCTTAGCAGGCTCAGTTCTTATTGATTACATGAACTACAATATAAATCATTAATGCTAGGATCACGTAATAATTGATGGTATTCATTTACCCAATCACACCAGCGCTTTTTATTAAATCCAAAAGCTTTCCTGTGAACTTTGCCCACCATTTCTTCATCGTCTCCATGATCTACGGAAATTGTTTGAGCTAATAGAAAGGCAGCTCTTTCATTAAAATCTTTATTGTTGAATCGACTCAACAAAAAGCTATTGGTTAATCTAAAACGACTCCAACTATTGAAAAATAAAGCCAAATCTACTTCGTCATCTATTTTAGATACTTTCGTTTTAAAATAATCGCGAATAAAATTAAATGAAACTCTGATTTTCGGACTTGCATTTATTTGTCCGTAATACTTTATTGTAGCAATATGAAAATTCAACAATAATGGATGTACTGTATCTGTTCCTTTGTAATTAGCCATTAAGGTATCAACACGTTCTGGATCCATTACCTTAGCCAAGGTAGAGGATTGAACATCCCAGGTATCTAATAATCTTTCAGTCGTGATGGCATATAAATTCAGTAGGTTTTTCTGAGCTCCTTCCGAAAGTTTTTCGGGTTTATTCAACCAGTTTCTCACATAAAAAACAATGCTATCTAAACTGTATTCATCAAAATATTTCAGGAGAAATGCCGATATATTTTCTACCAATTCTGGTTCTTGTAATAAACGTTCAAAAATCACATCATAACGCAACATTACCGATGGATCTCCATTTTGATACATTTGAGCTAAACACCTATTTATTCTGGGTATATCATTATTAATTATGGCAGTAAGCAAGTTATAATCATAATGCATCTCACTTGTCTCAGACCAAGTTCCCTTTAAAAAAATAACTGCTTTAGAACGTCTTTGCTTTTGTAATTGATCTTTGAAGTTCTTGGCATTTTTATTAAAATAACTTCTTATTTCTTGTTGGCTATTCCCAATCAATTCCTGAGTACCATATAATTCTAATTGAAATTCACAAAGCTCCCAGTTCTCTTTTGCTACGGTAGTAATAATTGCATCAGAAGTAACGCCTTTGGTTACTATCTTTTTGATATAATCTGCTCGACCATTATGCAACCGTTCATTAGAGGTAAAACTACCTTCTACAGAAGTAAAACTATTGATGTCTATTGCGCTTACTTTGGTAATGTCATAGTTTAACTCCGGATCTTTTAAAGGAATTGTTTCCCCAGTATCAAAATCAAAATATACTTCTCTAATTTCATGAATTCCTTCTGTTAGTAACGGTATGTTTGGATTGTATAAACTTGGTTCAATTTTTCTTAAATCATAAGCTTTATGATCTACTTCTGAAGGCATCGAATAACTACACTTCTCACCATTAATTATAAAAATAAGATTTGCCTGTAGGTCACGTCCTTTAAGATGCTCTGGCACATGACCAAGTTTTGTGATTAATCTGTAATCGCCTTCTGCTATGTTATTGCTTAATAATTCTTCTTTATAAACCGGTTTTAGCATAACTCCATCATAAATAGGAGATTTATCCAATTGATTGCCTTCACAAGAAAGCTGCTCACGATCGATTAAATCAACCGCTAATCCGTCATTCGGTCCTTTAAATATCTCTTGGATGTCGTACTTATCGTGATACGCTAAATATACCTCTCCTTTAGCCGTTATCCCTAGCGTATTACCCATATTGATTGCGACGTTATAATACCGTCTCATTTCATCGCAAACTTCGTATCCCTGAATAATTCCAAAAGCATCATCGGATAGCTGATTAGGAACCACTGCGCCTTTTTTCCCAAAAACTTGTGTGACATAAATTCTTCTGGTCTTTGGATCGTAATCAAAGCCCAACTCTCCCATAGTATATTTTGAAGAGATCATATTTTTATGATGTCCTTCGGAACCTCTCCAGGCGCGAAATAAATCAAAAGCAAGTTTGTTGATTTGAGCATCGGTTAAAGGAAGTTTTACAGGTTTTGATTGTAGAATGTTTTCTCCTACAGTTTCAAATTCATCTGAAAAGGCATCTACTCGATCTCTTGGTGATCTAAATTCTTCAATATGCTCAATGTGAGTTAGCCTTTTAAATTTGGCCATATATCCTGAATGAAATTCGGCAGCTTTATATAACGCAATATCTCTTTCTAAAGGTTTGCGACCTTTCTCTACGCGTAATTCATTGATTCTTTTAGCTAAAGCTACACCTAGCTTTTCCTTTTCTGAAATTTTCAATTGTGCCGATACTATTATCGTACACAATAAAAATAGTATACAAATTACTTTTTTCATAGCATGTAGTTTAGCTGTATATCAAACGATATAATTCAGTAAATAGTATCAGTACTACTTATTCTTGAGCGAAAAACTGGTCTATCTCTTTATCACTTGTATTATCTTCAGGAACAATAACTTTACCCGTCAACTTTTCTTTCCAATTATTCCATTTATACACTTTGGCGAAAATGAATAAAATAATAGGAAATACAACAAAAACAGGGATAATGATATCAAATCCAGTCGCTGGAGCTGAAACATCTCTTAATAGCGATGGTGTCTGAAAAGCTGTCCAATCTGCAGTTACTAATAGTGCAGTAATTAAGTTATTGGCAGCGTGAAAACCTAAGGCCAATTCTAAGCCTTCGTCCATTAAAGTCATGATGCCTAAGAAAAGTCCTGTACCTATGTAATAGATCATGATGATGGGGCCTATTTTACCCACTTCAGGATTGGAAATATGCATGAGTCCAAAAATTACTGAAGTGACCAATAAAGGCACCCAACGATTTTTAACTACACTCCCTATGCCTTGCATCATATGTCCTCTAAAAAGGTATTCTTCAAAACTAGTTTGAATAGGAACCATTAGAATACTGATAATCGCTAAACCTGCGAATTTAGGAAGATCGAAATTCCAAACATAAGAGTCAGGATTCATGTAATAATCTAAAAATGTAATCACAATTGTTAAGCCTCCCCAAAGTCCAAAAGCAAAAAAGATACGTTTCCAACTTATTTTTTTTCTGGAAGTCGTTAATGAGGTAATAGATTGTTTATGTACCAACTTAGTCCAAACAAATAGAATGGCTAAAAAGACTACGAACAGAATTAAGTTTTGTGCGAAAAATAGTAGTTCACCCATTTGTTCTATACTCACTCTCATTAGTTCTTCTACGTCTAGATCTAAAGCATAAATCGCTATTCCATTCAAAACGATAAGTCCAAGAAACAATCCTGGTACTATTAAATATTTCCAAATCGCATAATCGCTTTTAAAAGCTTGTTCTATGTACATAACCTAAAAATTAAAATCCCAATTTAACTCATTATTATAATGTAAATGTCCGTTCTTAACTTCTAACGGACTTTCAATATTATTGCTATACAAACTGCCAGTTCCCAACCCTTGTGGTAATGCTGTGTTTAAGGTGTAGGTCCACTGACTAATCGCATTCAAGCCTATATTGCTTTCTACTGCACTGGTAATCCAATTCGGTATTCCCTGGCTTTTCGTGATGTCAATCCATTCCTGACTTCCTTTGAACCCACCCACTAAACTCGGTTTTAAAACAACAAACTGTGGTTGTATTGTTTGTATCAATTTTTTCTTTTCTGTTACGCCAAAAACTCCTATTAATTCTTCATCTAAAGCAATAGCTAGCGGAGTCGCTTCACACAATCGAGCCATTTCTTCCCAATGTCCTTGTTGAATAGGTTGTTCTATTGAGTGTAATTCGAGTTCGGCTAACTTTTTCAGTTTCTCTAAAGCATTTTCAGGAGTAAAAGCACCATTGGCATCTACCCTTAGCGTAATGACGTCACTTGAAAAATCTTTTCGAATAGACCATAACAACTTGATCTCTGTTTCAAAATCAATAGCCCCTATTTTCATTTTGATACAATCAAACCCAGCTTTTAATTTTTCTTCAATCTGTTGCTTCATAAAAGCTTCCTCTCCCATCCAGATTAAGCCATTGATATTAATGCTTTTTTCTCCTGAAATAAATTTAGAAGGAAACAACAAAAACGGATCTTCACTATTCAAAGACATAAATGCCTGTTCTAATCCAAATTGTATGGAGGGAAACTCGGTAAGTTCTTCTAATAGGGCTTCCAGTCCCAAATGAATATTTAAGCAAGACCATTTCAGCACTTGCTCATAATGAGGGACATCGTCAATACTTAATGATCTA
>JABSPN010000295.1 GCA_013214425.1 Flavobacteriaceae bacterium
AGCCCATTAGCATCTTTATTTACAATATATTCATTAATAGTTTCTTTTACTAAATAAGGCCTAGCTGCAGCAAAAACAGATAATAAAATCGCCACCAAAGCCACACCAATAAATACAGCTCTGTACTTGTTGGTGAATTTCATTAGGTTGGAGAACAACTTAAAATCAAATGCATTTCCTGATTTGCTATCTGCCATTACTTAAATATCTCTCTTGGGTATTCTACTTTTGTTAAATATAGTGCATGACCTGGAACCGATGCTCCTGCCTTTCCTCTATTCTGACTTTTAATTACTTCATGCATTTCGGCTACTTCCATTTTTCCCAGACCAACTTCCAATAAAGTACCCACAATTGCTCTTACCATATTTCTCAAGAAACGATTTGCCGATACGAAGAAAATTAGCTCATTTCCTTTCCATTTCCACTCTGCTTCAGTAATAATACAATGATACGTTTTTACATCTGTTTTTGACTTAGAAAAACACTTAAAGTTTTCATAATTAAATAGAACTTTAGCTGCTTCATTCATCTTTTCAACATCCAACTCAGGCTTAAAATAAAAAGCTAATTCTGTAGTAAACGGATTCTTATTCTTAGTTATTACATACTCATAACTTCTACTTATTGCATCAAATCTTGCATGAGCCTCATCGTACATTTCTTGTATACCATGAATAGCAATATCACTAGGCAAATATGAATTTAATTTCCTTGTCAATTGTGTACAATTCAATTCAGTAAAATCAAAATGGGCAAAAATCTGACTAGCGTGTACACCAGTATCAGTTCTTCCAGCTCCAACTATAGCTACAGTTTCTCTTAGGAGAACTGACAAAGCTTTTTCCAGAACTTCCTGAACAGAAATTGCATCAGGTTGTTTTTGCCAACCATGATAAGCAGTACCTTTATATGATAACTCAATAAAATATCGCAATTAAAAAGTATTTTTGTACTAATTCAGGAACAAATATAGCTATTTATAACTCTAGTAAGATGACTAAAATTTTATTACTATCAGACACACACAGCCATATAGATGATACGATTTTAAAATATGTAAAACAAGCCGACGAAGTATGGCACGCTGGAGATATTGGCGATTTAAAAGTTACTGATACTATTAAAACTTTAAAACCCTTAAAAGCTGTTTATGGAAATATCGATGATCATAAAGCCCGATTAGAATTCCCTGAACACAATCGCTTTACTTGTGAAGAAGTAGATGTGTGGATTACTCATATTGGCGGTTATCCAAACAAATACAACATTAGAGTAGAAGAAGCCATTCATAATAATCCGCCAGATCTTTTTATTTGTGGACACTCACACATCCTGAAAGTCATGCCCGATAAAAAGTTAAACCTGATACATATGAATCCTGGCGCAATTGGGAAGCACGGTTTTCATCCAGTAAGGACGATGCTTCGTTTTGAAATTGACAAAAAAGAGATCAAAAATTTAGAAGTCATTGAATTGAAAAAATAAGAAATCCCGAAAATTAACTTCTCGGGATTTCTTCGCACTAATATACTAAGATGATAGGTTTATCGTAATCGGTCTACAGATTTTACAAGATCTTCATCCTTCTTAATTGCCTTATTTGCTAAAGCAATGAAAACGATAGAAATGATAGGAAGAAAAATCCCAATACCTTTCTCAGAAACTTCTGTTTCTCCAGATAAATTTAGAGAACGATACACAAATAATCCTAGTAAAATAAAGTTTAATATTATATTCAAACGTCCTAATACAAATTGACGTTGTCTAGTTTTAAATAAAAAAATTGTAATTATAGATAACAAAGCTGATCCCATAAACATCCCTAAATATAAATAATTATCTAAGGCTGTCACCATAGTCCCTTCAGCATCAACCCAAAGAACAAACATTGTACTCAAAACGCCAGAAATTATAACAGCTATTAATAAATAAAGTGATTGTATTCTTTGAATCATTTGTTAAATCTAATTGCTTGACAAAAATAATTTATTCTTTTAACTTACCAATAGTTTTTATTTTAAAATAAATTTGTATAATTGCATAGTAAAGATGGGCGTAAAGCCACAATTACTTCAATTTATCATCTGATACTTCTTCAGAAATTTTCACAGAAAAAGAAAAATCTCAACAACAACAATAATGTTTGAAATTTCACAATTAAAGGATAAAAAATTAGCTGAATTGCATGAAATCGCCAGCGCCTTAAAAATCCCTAAGTTCAAGTCTTTAAGGAAGTTAGACTTAATTTACCAGATACTAGACGCTCAGGCAGCTAACCCAACTCCAAAGAAACCAGCTCCTCAAAAAATAGAGAATAAAGCTGCTTCTACAACTAAAAAAAGGCAAAGAACAAGGATTTCTAAGCCAGAGCCTGTAGCTAAAAACAATAAAGGGTCTGAAAACAATCAAAACAAGAAAGCGGGAGAAAATAAAGACAAGAGCGCACCAGTTCAAAAAAGCCCCGAGAAGAAAGACAATAATCAAGCGGCAAAAGCTCCAGAAAATAATCACAAAGCTCCTCAAAAACAACATAACAAAGAGAATGCTCCTCAAAAGAACACTCCAAAAAATGGGGTCAACAATAATGGACATCATAACAATCAAAAGAAAAATAACGGAAATAAGGACAATAGAAACCGTTATAAAGAACCAGAATTTGAGTTCGATGGAATCATTGAAAGCGAAGGTGTTTTAGACATCATGCAAGATGGTTACGGGTTCTTACGTTCTTCAGATTATAACTACTTATCGTCTCCTGATGATATTTATGTTTCTCAATCACAAATAAGATTATTTGGGTTAAAAACTGGAGACACTGTTTTAGGAAATGTAAGACCTCCGAAAGAAGGAGAAAAATACTTCCCTTTAATCAAGGTTAATAAAATTAACGGATTAAGTCCGGAGGTTGTTAGAGATAGAGTATCTTTTGAACACTTAACTCCATTATTCCCAGAAGAAAAATTCAATATTGCTGAAAGACAAAGCACAATCTCTACACGAATTATTGATTTGTTTTCACCAATTGGCAAAGGACAACGCGGAATGATCGTTGCTCAACCAAAGACGGGTAAAACCATGTTATTAAAAGATGTAGCCAATGCTATAGCAGCAAATCACCCTGAAGTATATCAAATTATTCTTCTAATAGATGAAAGACCTGAAGAAGTTACCGATATGCAACGTAATGTAAAAGGCGAAGTTATTGCTTCTACTTTCGACAAAGAAGCCCACGAACACGTAAAGGTTGCCAATATTGTTTTAGATAAAGCTAAGCGATTAGTTGAATGTGGCCATGATGTAGTGATCTTATTAGATTCTATAACGCGTTTAGCCAGAGCTTACAATACAGTACAACCCGCTTCTGGTAAAGTCCTAAGTGGAGGTGTTGATGCTAACGCTTTACACAAACCAAAAAGATTCTTTGGAGCTGCTCGTAATATTGAAGGAGGAGGATCACTGTCGATTATCGCTACAGCTCTCACTGAAACAGGTTCTAAAATGGACGAGGTTATCTTTGAAGAATTCAAAGGAACTGGTAACATGGAACTTCAATTAGACAGACGTATTTCTAACAGACGTATATTCCCTGCAATAGATTTAGTATCATCCAGTACAAGACGAGACGATTTATTATTAGACGAAAATACTGTTCAACGTATGTGGGTAATGCGTAAGTACCTGGCAGACATGAATCCAGTTGAAGCGATGGAGTTCGTTAACGAGCGTTTCAAACAAACACGTGATAATAATGAGTTTTTAATTTCTATGAATAGTTAAACTCAATTAAAAATAATAGATAAAACAAAAAGCGCTAAAATTAACATAGCGCTTTTTTTATGAATTAACTTGTAATAAAAAAAGCCCTAGGATATAAATCCTAAGGCTTATATATCATCCAATAAGTGATTACTTTAATGTAGCAATGTGCTTCATTAATCCAGATTTAAGGTTAGCTGCTTTGTTATTGTGAATAACATTATTCTTAGCTAACTTATCAATCATAGAAGCAACAGAAGGAAACAATTTCTCAGCATCAGACTTTTTAGTCATATCACGTAATTTCTTAATTGCATTACGAGTTGTTTTGTGCTGATATCTATTTCTCAACCTTTTCGTTTCACTATTTCTAATTCTCTTTAAAGCACTCTTATGATTTGCCATCTCTTTAAAATTTTATTCTTAAAAAATTTTTGTAGCCCATAGGAGAATCGAACTCCTGTTTCCAGGATGAAAACCTGGCGTCCTAACCACTAGACGAATGGGCCATTAAATGTAGTCTACTACATATGTTATTGAACTTAGTAGCCCATAGGAGAATCGAACTCCTGTTTCCAGG
>JABSPN010000296.1 GCA_013214425.1 Flavobacteriaceae bacterium
CTAAAACTTCCTTTCTTTAAATTGAAAACTTCATTACCGTTGTTGTACATACTAAAAGAAATATCAGCGTGTACCATTGCTACTCTCTGAAACTCCTCAATTATATGTTTAATCTCTACAGGATTAGATTTTAAGAAATTTCTTCTCGCCGGAATATTAAAAAATAAATTTTTAACTGCAATAGAAGTTCCTTGGGCACATACACCAACATCTTGAGATACCACTTCACTCCCCTCTATTTTGATAATGGTTCCTACTTCATCATCAGCTCTTCGAGTTTTCAATTCTACATGTGCAATAGCTGCAATAGAAGCTAAAGCTTCTCCCCTAAACCCTTTTGTATTCAAGCTAAACAGATCTTCTGCACTAGAAATTTTAGAAGTAGCGTGACGTTCGAAACTCATTCGAGCATCGGTATCACTCATACCAATACCATTATCGATCACCTGAACAAGTGTTCGACCAGCATCCTTGACAATCAACTTTATTTGAGTCGACTTGGCATCAATGGCATTTTCCAAAAGTTCTTTTACTACAGATGCTGGACGTTGTACAACTTCACCAGCGGCAATCTGATTCGCAACGTGATCGGGAAGTAATTGAATGATATCAGACATTAATATTTACCTTGCTGAAAAATTGATAAATCGAAATCTAAAAAATAGAGTGCAATAAGAGTTAGAATCAAAATAATATAAATCAGCATTCTAGAAGTCCCTCTGTTCTTTCTTGTTCTACTGGCATCTCTGGCTTCTTTCCATTGCTGACCAAAATCATTGGCATTAGTAGTTTCCCTGTATCTTTTGATTTTAGAGTCAAAATCATAAGGGCTACCTAAATCTTTTGTTTCAAGATATCTTGGCGTATAATTAAATCGTTTATTCCTCGGTAACTTAAATCCTCTAATCTTCATATACCAAAAATAGCGAAAAAGCCCGAAAAGTTAAAATATGAAAGGTTAATGTTTGTTTAAAATGAAATTGCTGTTAATTCTCTAAAAGTTAACCATTTTAAGGGCGGTTACAGCGGCTTCTACTCCTTTGTTTCCGTGTTTCCCTCCCGATCTGTCTATAGCTTGTTCTAAGGTATTATCTGTTAACACACAAAATATTGTAGGAATGTCATAGGCAATATTCAAGTCTTTTATCCCTTGAGCAGTAGCGCTACACACAAAATCAAAATGTTTAGTTTCTCCTTGAATAACGCTTCCGATAGCAATCACAGCGTCAAACTGATTCAATTGAAGCATCTTCTTAGCTCCAAAAGTTAATTCAAAACTACCTGGAACATTTTTCCTGATAATATGTTCAGGCAAAACCCCGTGGTCAGTAAGTGTCTCTACAACACCATTATATAAACCTTCTGTAATTTGTTCGTTCCATTCAGAAACAACAATCCCAAACCGAAAATCTTTCGCGTTTGGGATTGCAGCCTTATCGTAATTCGATAAATTTTTATTTGCAGTTGCCATAGTATTTTATTCTACTGAAGCTCTACCAATGTATACGTCTACTTTCTGATACTCTGCAGAAGCAGAAAATTCGTCTTTAATTCTCTGGAAATATCCTAAAGCCTTTCCATTGTCACCTTTAGATAAAGCTACAACACCAGCCTTTTGAAGATATTTTGGTGTAGTAAACTCATTTTCGTTCATCTTAAATGCCTGCTCATAGTAGTTTAATGCATCATCTAATTGATTTAACTGAACAAAAGCATCACCAATTGCTCCTTTTGCAATTGGACCTAACATCGTCTGATCTGCATCAAATTGATCTAAGTGATCAATTGCTTTATCATACTGCCCTAAGTTTAAATATGCTGTTCCTGCATAATACTTAGATAAGTTAGCAGCTTTAGAACCACCATAATTTTCAATAATCTCTAAAAAACCATACTTCCCTTCACCACCATTTAAAGCAAGGTTGAATAATGAATCTTTTGCCTTTCCTGAAGCATCTAAAGCATTTTGGAAATACGTTTCAGCCTGATACATTTCATTTCTAGCATCTTTTTGCTTAGGATCTGTTATGAATTTACCCCATAACGTATATCCTAAAACACCTATAGCAATTACTGCTATAATCCCGTAAATGATCTTTTGATTTTTGGCAACAAAATCCTCTGCTTTGTTAGCAGTAGTATCAAGAGATTCAAATATCTCTTCAGTAGTACTTTCACCTTCTACATATCCATCTTCGTTTAAAAGCTCATCTGTGTTGTCTATCTTTTCTTTCGGTTTCTTGTAACCTCTTTTCTTATATGTTGCCATAACTTGATCTTATTGAAGCGCAAAAATAAAATTTTTATTGAAAATTTAAAGCCATTAGTTTGATAATTTTAATAATTTGCAGCAACAAATCGGGGAGTTTCAAATGCATTTAAAATCACTTTCTCTTATAAATTATAAAAACTTTACTTCTAGGTCGTTCGATTTTGATGCTAAGATCAATTGTATGGTAGGTGCAAATGGTATTGGAAAAACTAATGTTCTCGATGCTATTTATCACTTGTCGAATGGAAAAAGTTATTTCAACCCTATTACCTCGCAAAACATAAACCATGACGCTTCTTTTTTTGTTATTGAAGGAGAATATCTTAAAGATGACAGACCAGAAAAAGTAATTATCAGTGCAAAAAAAGGTCAGAAAAAAATCATTAAACGCAATGGTAAAAATTATGACCGTTTTTCTGAGCATATTGGTTTTCTACCATCAGTGATTATTTCTCCAGCATATCGAGACTTAATAACAGAGGGAAGCGAGAAGAAAATTTATTGATAGTGTGATCTCCCAATCTAATAAAATCTATCTCAAAAGCTTAATCGATTATAATAAAATACTCTCTCAAAGAAACAGTCTGCTAAAGTATTTTGCTTTAAATAACACTTTTGACGGAGAGACTCTAGCAATCTATAATGAGCAGTTAACGCAACTAGGGACTGAAATTTTCGAAAAAAGAGTTCAGTTTATGGATGTGTTCATTCCGATATTCAAGAAGCACTATGAAACGATCAGTAATAAAAATGAGAATATTGACATTGTGTACAAAAGTCATCTTTTAGAAGGACAGCTCAAAGACTTACTTAACGATGCTTTAGCCAAAGACAGAGTATTACAATATACTTCAGTAGGAACACATAAAGACGACCTATTTTACAGTATCGATGGATTTCCAATTAAAAAATTTGGAAGTCAAGGGCAACAGAAATCGTTTTTAATTGCTTTAAAATTGGCTCAGTTTGATTTCCTAAAAAAAGAGAGTAATACCAATCCGACCTTGTTATTAGATGATATTTTTGATAAACTTGATGAAACTAGAGTTGAGCAAATTATCAAGCTTGTTGATAACGATCATTTCGGACAAATTTTCATCTCGGATACACATCCGGAGAGAACAGAAAATATTATCAAAAAAATTCATCAATCGTATCAAATTTTTAATTTATAAGGCCATGAATTCATTTCGTTTACACAGTATTAGTCTAGCATACGGAATTGTATTCTTAGTACTATTAAACTCATGTTCTACAACAGTTTCAAAAGAAAGCTTACACCATTTAAATGGGTATTGGCAAATTACCAAAGTTGAGGCTGGTGATCAAACCAGAGAATATCCACCCGCACTTCAAGCCGATTATTTTTATGTAAACGAAAGTTTTAATGGATACAGAAAGAAACTATCTCCTCAAATCAACGGAAAATTCCTAAAAAACAATAGTCAAGAAGATTTTAAGCTTAATTTTGTAGAGGATTTAACCTATATCGCTTATTCAAACAATTTAAGCAATTGGCAAGAGTTAATAATTGCAGTGAGCGAAGAAGAATTAATCTTGCAAAACGAGGAAGGAATTCGTTATCATTATATACGATTTAAACCCATTGAAATTGAATAATGGCTAAAAGAAATGCAGATCATATAAGTATAAGTCAAGCTTTAAATGAATTCATTCAGGAAAACAACTTGAGCGGAGGAATTAATGAGGTTAACGTACAACATGCCTGGCAAAACATTATGGGACCTGCTATTGGAAACTACACCACTTCTATTCTTTTTAAAAACGATACGCTATACATACAATTAAGTTCTTCGGTATTACGAGAAGAGCTAAGTTATGGGGTTGAAAAAATCATTAAAAATCTCAACGAAGAACTTGGGGGAGAATTAATCAAAAAATTGATTTTACGTTAAATAAAAAAGCAACTCAATTGAGTTGCTTTTTTATTTATTATGTTATGATTACTTAAAACATTTCTCTTCCTGAAAAATGGAACGCTCCTTCGATAGCAGCATTTTCATCACTATCAGAACCATGAACAGCATTCT
>JABSPN010000297.1 GCA_013214425.1 Flavobacteriaceae bacterium
ACGTAATTTCCGACGGATTCTTTGAAATAGTTTTCTTTAAGAAAAAATTATCATTTATCTTTACTCTCCGGCATAATATTTTCTTTAATTTTATAGAAAAATATAATGAAGCTAATTCTTGATATCATGAAAAAGAACGTAAAATTTTTACTGCTAGCTCTGGTGCTTTCAGCAGCATCGTGCAGTTTTACTAACAAGACATTTGACAATCCTGACAAAGACAAACTCTTAATTGAATTAATAACATATGTTCTAGAAAAAGGACATTTCAATCCAAAAGATATTGATGATAATTTTTCTAAGGAAGTCTACAAAGACTTTTTAGAACAATTAGATCCGTTAAAACGTTATTTTATTCAGTCAGATATTGAAGAATTTGCTCAGTACGAAACTCAGATAGATGATCAATTACAAAAAACTGATTTGACCTTCTTCAACGTAACATATGACAGATTAATGCAAAGAATGGCTGAGTCTAAAGAAATCTACACAGATATTCTAGACAAGCCTTTTAATTATGAAAAGCAAGAAGTGATTAACGTTGATTATGAGAATTTATCATATCCGAAGAATAAAAAAGAACTAAAAGATCGTTGGAGAAAACAACTAAAGTTTAACACCTTAAGTAATTACGATGAAAAAATTACTGATTATAACGATCAAAAAGAATCTGACGAAAAACCTGAAGATTTTAAAACTAAGTCTCTAGACGATTTAGAACAAGAAGCTCGTGAGGCCTCTAAAAGGTCTTTTGATGAATACTATGATATTCTTGACGACTTAGAAAGAAAAGATTGGTTTGCTATTTATATTAATGCTATAGTTGAAGAGTTTGATCCGCATACCTATTATTTTGCCCCACAAGACAAGGAGAAATTTGATGCTGGTATTTCTGGAAAGTACGACGGAATTGGAGCAAGACTTCAGAAGAAAATGGATCATATCAAGATCGTAGAGTTAATATCTGGAGGTCCTGCTAAAAGAGGAAAAGTTCTTGAGGTTGGTGATGAAATCAGAAAAGTAAGACAAGAAAAAGAAAAAGAAGCGACCAGTATTGTTGGGATGCGTATTGATGATGCAATCAAACTAATCAAAGGACCAAAAGGGACTAAAGTGTTCTTAACGGTTAAAAGCGCAGACGGAACAGTAAAAGAAGTAGAGATTGAGCGCGATGTAGTTGAATTAGAAGAAACCTATGCCAAGTCGTCGCTAATCCAAAAAGGAAATAACAAATACGGAATTATCAACCTACCTAAATTCTATATTGATTTTGAACAAACGGAAAGCAGAAATGCAGCTTCAGATGTTGAAAAAGAAATTGAGAGATTGAAGAAAGAAGGTATGGAAGGATTAATTCTGGACTTAAGAGATAATGGAGGAGGGTCTTTACGTACTGTTGTAGAGATGTCTGGTTTATTCATTAAAGATGGGCCAATTGTTCAGGTGAAATCAACCCAGTCAAGAAAAGACGTATTACGTGACAAGGATAAAAGAATCCAATGGGATGGGCCATTAGTAATACTAGTAAATGAATTATCGGCATCAGCTTCTGAAATCTTAGCAGCTGCCATGCAAGACTATAAAAGAGCCATTATTATTGGTAGTAACCAAACTTACGGAAAAGGTACTGTACAAAACGTATATGACTTAAATCAGTCTCTTAGAAGTAGCAGCTTTGGCGATGTTGGCGCATTAAAAATCACAACTCAAAAATTCTACAGAATTAACGGAGGATCTACTCAATTAGAAGGAGTTAAGAGTGATGTGGTGGTTCCCGATCGTTACAGCTTTATTGATGTCGGGGAAAAAGATCAGGAAAACCCATTGCCATGGGATAAGATTGAGCCAACAGATTATACTGTTTGGGAGAACTTAATTAATTACGATCAGGCGATTATCAATAGTAAAGAGCGCATGGCTAAAAACGATCACTTACAATTAATTGAGAAAAATGCCAAGTGGATTAAAGAAAGAGGTGATATTATGGAGTTCTCTCTAAATTATGATGATTATAAAAAAAGACTGGAACAAGCAGAAAATGAAGCTAAAGTGTTTGATCCGCTTGACGAATACCAAAACGAATTGAAATTTACATCACTTCCTTATGAAATTGCTTTGATTGAAAAAGATGAAGATTTAGGAGAGAAACGTAAAGATTGGCACGAAGAATTAATGAAAGATGTGTATGTAGATGAGGCTGTAAATGTGTTACAAGATGTAAAATTTGGAAAAGTAAATAATAAATCTAAGGTAGCTGTATTAAAAGATTAATGAATCAGAAATCGGCATCCTTATCAAGTTTAGCGCTTCAAAAATTCAAAAAGAATTTTTGGGGCGTTTTCAGTTTAGGCTATATTATTTTAGGTGGGCTAATCGCAATCTTTGCCTATTTAGTTGCTCCCGATAATACCAAAAATGCCAACCAAATGCATGTGTCTATTCATTCCCAATCTCCAGGGTTCGAAGTGCAACTGTTAACCATACCAGGTGTTGCTACTGAAGAGCAATCTTTTTTAGATAAGACCTTCTTCGGAATTAGAAGTCAGGATACAGAATTACCCATAGCTGGTTTTAGAGTGACAAATGAAGCGCTATACATAAAAGAATACATGCCCAACGGGCTTTCTGAAATTGAAAAAGTGTTTACTCCTGAAATGTTGGGTGTTACTAGTAATTTCAAAGAATCTGCCCAAGCGCTAATTTCCACAAAAAAGTTTGTCTTAGGAACCGATAAATATGGAAGAGACCTATTAAGTAGAATTTTAGTAGGAATGCGTATTTCCTTTTTTATAGGCTTTATAGCAGTATTTATTTCCTTACTAATTGGAATTAATCTCGGCGCTATTGCTGGCTATTATGGTGGCAAGATCGACGCAGCCATTATGTGGATTATTAATATAACCTGGTCTATTCCAACATTACTCTTAGTAATAGCCATAACCTTGGCTTTAGGAAAAGGTTTCTGGCAGGTATTCATCGCTGTCGGATTAACCATGTGGGTTGAGGTTGCTCGTGTGGTACGCGGACAAGTAATAAGCGTAAAAGAAAAACAATACATCACAGCTGCCAGAGCGTTAGGTTATAAAGATTTCAGGATTATCTTTAAGCACATATTACCTAATATTATGGCTCCTGTGATCGTGATTTCTGCAGCTAATTTTGCTGCGGCAATTTTAATAGAAAGTGGCTTAAGCTTTTTAGGAATAGGAGCACAACCGCCAATGCCAAGTTGGGGAGCGATGATTAAAGACCATTATTCGTATATTATTTTAGGAAAACCTTATTTAGCAGTAATACCAGGTTTGGCCATCATGAGTTTAGTCTTGTCTTTTATGTTGATTGGAAACGCTCTTCGAGATGCTTTAGATGTGAAAGCCAATTAGTTCCGACCGCTCCCAACTAAAAGAGCGGCCTTTGTGAACTTAATAACATACTATACCAACTGGCATAGCATATCATTCAGTAGTTTCAACTATCAAGTATTCTTACCCCTATTAAATAAAAAAGTTAAAAGATATCGGGTTCTTAGGTAAATAATTTATGATGTTCCTCTCTTAAGGGCTTCAGGTGAAGGTAGGTATGTCGTTTCCGTAACTTCGAGTTTTTTTTGTCATGTTGAGCTTGTCGAAACATAAGACAAAAAGCCTGTCTGTCTCAGTTATGATATCGAGAAGTCATTGAGAATTTTTGTTTAAATAAAAAGCCCATTTTTTTAAAAATGGGCTTTGAGCTAATTAGATTTGTAGTTAATAAGAAAGAGTCTTCTCAACTCATTTGTTTGTTAATGGTATCCTTTAATTCATTCTTTCATTTATCACTTCGAGTTTTTTTGTCATGTTGAGCTTGTCGAAACATAAGACAAAAAAGTATCGAGAAGTTCTACAACTCAAATCCTGCAAGTTCTCGATACAATCCCGAAACTTCGGGACCACTCGAACTGACGCAGTTTAATCGATATTCAGTATTCTTATCGAAGCAAAAACCCACTCTTAAGGAAAAGTGGGTCGATTTGACTCAGTTATGAGTCGCTGTTAGCCAGTAAGAAAGAGTCTCACTACAGCATGTTTAATGCCTGTTAGTTACTCTATAGTTCCAGATTCATCTATTTCTTACCCCCTAATAAATGTAAATTGGTTTCAGGTTAAGGGCTTCAGGTGAAGTTAAGCATGTCGTTTCCGTCACTTCGAGTTTTTTGGTCATGTTGAGCCTGTCGAAACATAAGACAAAAAGCCTGTCTGTCTCAGTTATGATATCGAGAAGTCATTGAGAATTTTTGTTTAAATAA
>JABSPN010000298.1 GCA_013214425.1 Flavobacteriaceae bacterium
AAGAAATAATTGAAACTCAATATCAAAGAGCAATAGCCTTACTTGAGGAGAAAAAAGACAAACTTGTTCTTGTAGCAGAAAGGCTCTTAGAAAGAGAAGTGATTTTTAAAGATGATCTTGAAGAGATATTTGGAACAAACCAATTAAATGAAGAAAATACTACCCAAGAAGAGGAATAGTGTTTTTTATCTATAAAAATTGTAGTTTATCCATAATATTAGCCAAGATCGATAGAATTTTTAATTTTATAATTCCCGAAATCTATCTGTACTTATAAATGAGTTTATTTAAAAAAATATTTGATCATATTAGATCAGACTCAAATGCTCAGGAAAATGAGCGTAGTAAGTACATGCCTGAGATAGAAATTCCTATTGACGAGAAATTCATCTATAATTTTAATAAAAACGGAGGTAAATTTTTATACTGTGAAAATTATGATGAAATTTTAGAGAATTACAATAATATTTTACAAGAAAATAATTGGTACGACACAAATGTATATGTAACCAGTAAACAATTACAAAAAAAATTCTCCAAGTTCAATGTCAACTATTCCAACAATATAAAACAAGAAAACACAAGTTGTTTTTTAACCACCTGTGAAAACTTAATTGCAAACGATGGTTCTATTTTAATTTCCTCGAATCAAATTAAAGAGAAAAAATTAAACGAACTACCTTGTAATTTTATTGTTTTTGCGACTACGAGTCAGATGGTCAATCAAATAGGTGAAGGTTTACGAAAAATTAAAAATCAAAACTCTAATAAAATACCCACAAATATCACAACCATTAAGTGCTTCAATTTAGAGAAAGAAAAAGATTTTATGTCCTACGGAAGTAGTTCAAAAAACCTATATTTGCTACTCTTGGAAGATTTATAAAATGGGTGAAAACATCAAACGCTTTCTTTCTGGCTTAATTTATACCGCTTTACTTGTAGGAACACTTTTTTTCTCAAAAAACTTATTCCTTATCGTAGTTACTTTATTCGGGATTATATGCCTACTGGAGTTTTCAAAATTGCGTTATTTCAAAGGTGGAATCATCTACCCTATTCTTGTTTTCTTAACCTATTACCTACATTTTATTAATGAAGACCAAAATATTGTTATGGGTATATTATTGATCACTATTATAATATCTTGCGTTCTTATCATTAAACTTTTAATGGGATCTCACAATAAAATTAATCTTTTAGGCAATTACACGTTAAGTATTTTTTATATCATTACTGGAATCATATTCATTACACTGATCCCAACAATTAAAGCTGAATATGATTACAGAATTATATTGGCAACCTTAATTATTATGTGGACTAACGACACTTTTGCTTATCTCGTTGGTAAAAACTTCGGAAAGAGAAAGCTATACGAAAAAATTTCACCAAAGAAAACAATCGAGGGACTCGCAGGTGGATTCGTGTTTAGTTTAATAGCAGCTAGCGTTCTTTTTGTTACATCAAAAAACAATTTAAACCTGATTGAATGGTTAAGTTTAGCTACTATTATAGTTATAACCGGAACATTAGGTGATCTCGTTCAATCACAATTTAAAAGACAAGTTAACATCAAAGACAGCGGAACTATTTTGCCCGGTCATGGAGGAATTTATGATCGTTTAGACAGCATCATATTTGCCGCTCCTTTTGTTTATTCATATCTATATATATTTTCTAATTATGTTTCATAAAGAAGGTCATAAAATAATCCTTATCACACTTTTCGTTTTCGTAACCGTTTTGTTAGGAATAGATTATTTAATTGAAAATTTAGTAATTAAAAATATCATTTTTGCTACTGCTTTCATATTATTAGTTTTAATCCTACAGTTCTTTAGAAACCCTAATCGCTATACCATTCAAGACGACAATCAAGTCATTGCTCCAGTAGATGGAAAAGTTGTGGTTATAGAAGAAGTTTTTGAGAAAGAATATTTCCAGGAAAAGAGGCTTCAGGTTTCCATATTTATGTCACCAATTAACGTGCATGTAACACGCTATCCAATTGGAGGAAAGGTAATGTTTAGTAAATATCACCCCGGAAAATATCTGGTAGCCTGGCATCCAAAAGCTTCCGAAGAAAATGAAAGAACAACTATCGTAGTTCAAAACGAAAATTACGGCGCTGTACTCTACAGACAAATAGCAGGAGCTTTAGCTAAGAGAATTGTAAACTATGCAAAAGAGGGTAAACACGCAATTCAAGGAAACGACGCAGGTTTTATAAAATTTGGTTCGAGAGTAGATTTATTTTTACCTTTAGATACTAAAATCCATGTAACACTAAACCAAAAAGTAAAAGGTGGAGAAACCATAGTTGCTTCTAATGAGTAATGAAGAATTGCATAAACGCTTTGTAAAAGCTTTTGAAGTAGCAAATCAAATGGATATTGACATCCCTATAGATTTGAGACTGCAATATTATGCCTACTACAAACAAGCGACTGATGATGATGGGACTTACAAACCAAACGATCCGATAGAGATCAGAAATGCTTTTAAAATGAATGCCATTTTACAAGTAAAAAACTTATCTCAAGACGAAGCAAAACTAAAATACATTGAACTCGTAAATCAAACAATTATAAAATATAACCTTAAACTAAATCTCGTATGAAAAAGTTTTTATTGCTTATCTGCATAGCAACCTTGACCTTCACTTCTTGTAAAAAAGAAGAAAAACCTAGCGAACCAGGTATTGAAGAAACTGCTCCAGTGAAAAAATTTGTTGTAGACGCCTCTTCCTCTTCAGTTGGATGGACGGCCTACAAAACAACAGCTAAAACTCCAGTAAAAGGAAAGTTTACTCAGTTAAAAATAGACAACCCACTTGAAAGCGCTACTATTCAAGGTGCCCTTCAAGGTTTAAGTTTTGAAATTCCAGTTTCTAGCTTCTTTAGTAATGACGATATTAGAGACAATAAAATCAAATCACTGTTTTTTGGAATCATGAAAGACACATCTATTTTAAGTGGAACTTTCAAAAAAATGGAAGGTAATGATAAACAAGGTAAAGTTACTCTGACTCTAACAATGAATCAAGTAGCACATGATGTTGAAATGGATTATACTATTGATGGAAATAAAATCAATATCAGTGGAAACATTATGATGATGGACTGGAATCTTCAAGAGGCATATGAGTCTATTCATAAAGCCTGTGAATTATTGCATACTGGAGAAGATGGAATTAGCAAAACCTGGAAAGAAGTTGCTATCGAAGGGGTGGCAGTTGTAAAGGAAAAATAAGTCATTAGAAATACTATACTATAAGGCCTCTCTGAAAAGTTGAGGCCTTTTTTATTCTATTTCTTATATTTGATAAAATCGATACCCTGAAAATACTTCGAAACATAACGCTCTGTTGTTTTATTAGTTTTCTATATGCTAATGCCCAAATTCCATATACCAAACATTATACCGTTGAAAACGGACTCCCAAGCAACACTGTATATAGCACTATAGAAGATCACGAGGGATACCTGTGGTTTTCCACCAATGTTGGAGTTAGTAAATTCGATGGCTATAATTTCGAAAACTTTACGGTATTCGATGGTTTGCTCGATAACGAAGTCATTAGCACCAAATTAGATTCCGATAATAATATTTGGTTTTTAGGGTATAACGGAAAGTTATCACTTCATAAGAATGATGTTTTTATTAATCAGGAGCAAAATCAAAATTTCAAGATCAACAATCTAGACGCCGTCAATCAAGATTATGATGGTAAAGTTTATTTTGTAAGCTACTTTAATGGGTATAGTAATGTTTATACAAGAAATAAAGAAAACAACCCTACACTTCAGTTTAGTATCAAAGGATCTAAAAAAAGTATGATTTTTACTGAAAATAAGCGAGGTTTCTATTTAGATCAAACCAATTCTTTATTTTCATTTATTGGAAGAAAATCTTCCCTGATATATCCTGT
>JABSPN010000299.1 GCA_013214425.1 Flavobacteriaceae bacterium
AGATAGGGTTTTGGTTAAATCATTAAAATCGTATTCCCCTTCCTTTAATTTTATTTTTGGTAATATATCTACACCTTGTTCTAAAGGCAAGTTACTCCTTTTAATAGCTCGGTTAATTCGAATATTTTTTTGTGTAGAAATTAAAATAACTGAATTTGCATTGTCTGCTCTTAATGTAGATAAAAATGGATTAGATGAAATGGATAATAAAATCCTGACTACAATTATTGATAAATTTAAAGGAGGCCCAGTAGGGATTACCACATTAGCTACAGCTGTTTCTGAAAATGGGGAAACTATAGAAGAAGTCTATGAGCCTTTTCTAATCCAACAAGGATTTATCATAAGAACACCTCGAGGTAGGCAAGTGACAGAACTTGCCTATAAACACCTCGGAAGAGAAAAAGGAGGAATTCAGGGAGGACTGTTTTAATGAGGAGGTCATGAGATATATATATCCTAAAAAAGTTCCGATCTACAAATTCCTTTTTAATGCCAATTCATTAACCAAAAACCCAATACCATTTCATAAGAAGTATTTTAACGAATGCAGTGATTCATTTACTGTAGCGAATTCCAAAAAGCGCAAAATTTTCCTAACCAGAGATGCTGGTATTGCTAAACAAGTACTAAAGCAAAAGCACAAAAAATATATTAAATCTGAAATACAAACCAAGTTCCTCTCCAAATATGTGGGCTATGGTTTGTTAACATCAAACGGACAGCTTTGGTTAAAGCAAAGAAGATTGATTCAGCCGGCATTTCATAAGCAGAAACTAGAGAAACTAATCGAAATCATTTCCTCAACAGTCAAAGAAGAGCTGTTGAAGATCAAAACCAATGAGTTTATTGATGTGTATCCTATCATGAACGAATTGGCATTTAATGTAGTGGCAAAATCACTATTCAGCTTCAGTTCAGATAAGGAAACACTGAGGCGACTTCAGTTTATCATTGCCGAATTACAAGACTTCATTGTTAAGGAATTAAGACAGCCTCACAAGCGTTGGTGGTTAAATCTTACTGGTCAGGTAAAAAAGAAACTGAAATTATCTAAAGAGAGTAGGCAATTGATTCTCAATATAATTAATAAACGAAGAGAATCAAATGAAACTCATGATGATTTATTAGACATGCTTCTGGCTGTAACCTATGAAGATGATGGCTCTGTAATGTCTGATGAACAATTAATAGATGAAATACTCATACTCTTTGTAGCAGGACATGAAACGACAGCTAATGCCTTAACTTTTGCAACGTATTTATTAGCTAATAATACTCAATACATAGCTCAGATTAGAGAAGAGTCTAAAGAGATTCAAGATACTTCTTTATCAATTGGGAGTTTAGCTCAATTACCAGTAGCTAAAGCTGTAGTAGACGAAACCATGAGGTTGTATCCACCGGCCTGGATTACTGATAGAGTAGCCGTTGAGGACGATGATTTAGGAAAGTATCAAATAGAAAAAGGAGCCATCATCGGAATTTCTTTCTATGAAATTCATCGAGACCCAAGACATTGGAACAATCCTAATGATTTTTTTCCTGAAAGGTTTGTAGGAGAAGAAGCTAAAAAACACAGCAAGTATTATTACCCTTTTGGTGCAGGTCCAAGAATGTGTATTGGGAATAATTTTGCGATTTATGAAATGCTATTGACTCTGGTGAATCTCCTGAATAATTTTGATCTTGAGTCGAGTGATGAAGAAATGTATATTAATCCTCTGGTTACCTTAAGGCCAGTGAATGCTAAAGTAAAATTCAAGAAGCTTTATGAGTAAAACCAAACATACAGAGTTCATTAAAAATGAGGCCAAACGTTTGGGGTTTATTTCTTGTGGTATAGCCAAAGCGGAGTTTTTAGAAGAAGAAGCGCCGAGATTAGAAAATTGGCTAAACCAAAACATGCATGGGGAAATGCGTTATATGGAAAATCATTTTGACAAACGATTAGATCCAACAAAACTGGTTGAAGGGTCGAAATCGGTGATTTCTTTATTACTAAACTATTATCCTGAGCAATTACAGCAAGAAGGATCATATAAAGTTTCTAAATACGCTTACGGTCAGGATTACCATCATGTCATTAAATCTAAATTAAAGGAGTTGCTTCATGCAATACAGGATGAAATTGGAGAAGTTAACGGAAGAGCTTTTGTAGATTCCGCCCCTGTTTTAGATAAAGTTTGGGCAAAGAAAAGCGGCTTAGGGTGGATTGGAAAGCATTCTAATTTGCTGAGTAAGCAAATAGGTTCGTTTTATTTTATTGCTGAATTAATAGTAGACTTAGGTTTAGAATATGATATGCCAGTTACCGATCACTGTGGAAGTTGCACAGCCTGTATAGACGCTTGTCCTACCGAGGCTATTGTGGCGCCTTATGAGGTCGATGGCAGCAAGTGTATTTCCTATTTTACCATTGAATTAAAAGAACAAATCCCCACAGAATTCAAAGGACAATTTGATGATTGGATTTTTGGTTGTGATATTTGTCAGGATGTTTGCCCCTGGAATCGATTTTCGAAATCTCATAGTGAGCCCTTATTTCAGCCAAACGAAAAGTTATTGTCTTATTCCAAAAAAGATTGGGAAGAAATTACACAAGAAGTCTTTTCAGAAATATTCAAAAAATCCGCAGTAAAAAGAACAAAATTTAGCGGTTTAACAAGAAATATAAACTTCGTAAAAGAAACATAAAAATTTTGTCAATTCAATCAACCGTCTAACTTTGTATGTCCATATTAAAATCGAGATATGACCAATCAGAGAAAAAGGCATGAAGCCTTAATTTACCACGCAAAGCCAAGTCCGGGAAAAATAAAGGTAGTCCCTACAAAGAAATATGCAACACAGAGAGATTTAGCTTTAGCATATTCCCCAGGGGTGGCAGAACCTTGTTTGGAAATAGAGAAAGACAAGAACAATGTTTATCGATATACCACAAAAGGAAATTTAGTAGCTGTTATTTCAAATGGAACAGCTGTTTTAGGATTAGGAGATATAGGCCCAGAAGCTTCAAAACCAGTAATGGAGGGAAAGGGACTTCTTTTCAAGATTTTTGCAGACATTGATGTTTTTGATATAGAAATCGACACAAAAGATGTCGATAAATTTATTGAGACAGTAAAAAATATCGCTCCAACTTTTGGAGGAATTAATTTAGAAGACATCAAAGCTCCTGAAGCTTTTGAAATTGAGAAACGCCTGAAGGAGGAATTAGATATTCCTGTAATGCATGACGACCAACACGGTACTGCAATCATTTCAGCAGCAGCCTTATTAAATGCATTAGAATTAGCAGGGAAAAGAATAGATAAAGTCAATATTGTTGTATCTGGAGCAGGAGCTGCTGCAGTGTCGTGTACAAGATTGTACAAGGCCTTTGGTGCTAAAGGTGATAATATTGTGATGTTAGATAGCAAGGGAGTGATCAGAAAGGATCGAGATAATCTAACACCTCAAAAAGCAGAATTCGCCACATCAAGAAAGATATCGACTCTAGATGAGGCTATGAAAAAAGCAGATGTTTTTATCGGATTATCTACAGCAGATATCGTAACTCCTGAAATGCTTAAATCGATGGCTAAAAAGCCAATCGTATTTGCAATGGCTAATCCAGATCCAGAAATAGCTTATGAATTAGCTTGTGCTACCAGAGATGATATTATCATGGCAACAGGTCGTTCAGATCATCCTAATCAGGTGAATAATGTACTTGGATTTCCTTTTATCTTTAGAGGTGCTCTAGATGTAAGAGCTTCATCTATTAATGAAGAAATGAAAATTGCCGCGGTAAAATCTTTAGCGCAATTAGCTAAAGAACCAGTACCAGAGCAAGTAAATATTGCTTATGGAGAAACCATGTTGCAATTCGGAAAAGACTATATCATTCCTAAACCTTTCGATCCAAGATTAATTCATACGATACCAGTAGCGGTTGCCAAAGCGGCAGTTGATTCAGGAGTGGCCAAAGAACCTATAGAAGATTGGGATCGATATGAAGAAGAATTAATGCAACGTTTGGGTTCTGATAATAAGTTGATTCGATTATTACACAACAGAGCGAGAACAAATCCAAAGAAAATTATTTTTGCTGAAGCAGATCATTTAGATGTCTTAAAAGCAGCTCAAATAGTAAATGATGAGAAAATTGGAATTCCAATTTTATTAGGGGATAAACAAGTTATTTTAGAATTAAAAGAGGAAATAGGTTTTGATGCTGAAGTAACAATTATAGATCC
>JABSPN010000003.1 GCA_013214425.1 Flavobacteriaceae bacterium
AAGAAAGCCCTAAATAATTGTTGGCACAAAAATTCAAAACTGTTTCTCCTGAAGTTAATGTAATTTCTGCTCCTTGAGGCGAACTAATGATTCGTTCTTCTTTAAACAAACCACTTGCTTGTATATCTTTTAATTCTGCTTGTAAATGTTCTTTAATTTTTCCGTACATGACTGTGTAGTTTATGAGAACAAATATATAATTAATCGATAAATCTGATGTTAATTTCTGAATCGATATAAACGAGTATTTTTTTGAGCACTGTGTAATTCATATTGCTTAAAACAGATCCATATTCTGAAATCTGCTGGATATGTTTCGAATCAAACTCTCCGGTTTTATAATCTATAACAACGACAGTGTCGTCTTTAAAGTTCAATCGATCTGGAATTAGAATGTGTCCCTGACCACTTAAAATTTCTTTTTCATTGACTACAGTGCAGTGTTTTTGAAAATATTCATTGAGTTCTGAATGATAAACTGTTTGAGAAACTAATTGTGTTATCTCCTGCAATTCTTCTTTATCAATTAATGGATTCTCATTTGAGAAATTGAAGAGTGCTTCGTCAATATTTTCTTCGGAAATAATATGCTCCATTATTTCATGAACCGCGTTTCCTCTTCTTATGGCTTTTTCCTGAAAAGAATTCCATAAAGCACCTTCTCGGGTGATGATATTTAAGTTTGCCTCTTCTTTTGCGTTAGAAACGAGCCTGTTTAATTCGTATATGTTAGAATGATCGTTTATTTTTTCTGAAACTCTGGTTTTATTTCCTAAATAAAACGTTTTGCTTTCATTTTGAGTCAGCTCTTTTTGAATGATAAAACTTTTTAGTAAACCTGCATAGGAATCTATTGTGTCTTTTTTGGTTTCTTTAGAGACAATATATAATTGTTCTTGCGCACGTGTTAAGGTTACATATAATAAGTTGTAGTGATCAAAAGCTAATTTATTTCGATGCTGGTTGTATAAATTGGATGTAGTTTGATTCAGTTCATTAAAATATTTTGAAAACCTTACATAAGCATCTTCAAAACCTAAAAACTCTTCCGAAGAAATAGGTAACCAATTACTGGAATCTCGTTCATCATAAATATTCAAATCAGCATAAGGAAAAATCACAACAGGGAATTCCAGTCCTTTAGATTTATGAATTGTCATGATGGTCACTGCATTCTGATTTTGAGGAGAAACCACACTTAAGGACTCCTTTTTTTGTTTCCAATAGGTTAAGAAGGTATGAATGTCGGTTTGTTGTTTTTGGGAAAACTCGTACACATGATCCAGAAAATAAACAACATAAGCATCTGGGTCTTCCATAAGTTTAGAATTTCTCGACAAACTTTCTACCACTTCATAAAAAGACAATTTGCTCAAAGCTGCCAGATTTATTCCTAAGAACTTTTCAAATAGCACATTGATCTCCAGACCAATATGTGCAGCATAAAAATCATGCGCTTCAGTGTTGATGATTAATTGTTCACACCAAAAACGCAATACTTTGATTTTGATTTCATCATTCTCAGGCTGGTGGATAAATTCTAAAAGGTGAATTAGATAGGTCACCTTTTGAGAGTTTTCCAGTAATAATGTCTCAGAAGAAATAATAGGAATACAATTTTCAATTAAATGATTGGCAAGAGCAACTCCTTGTTGTTTTTTTCTGGTGATGATACAGATTTCAGAATAATCAAAATCACCTAAATCTTGTAGGATTTCTAAAACCTTTTTTGGATAGTATTGGTCATCCTCTTCTTTGTTGTTGGATTCAATAAATGAAATTTCAACATAACCACCTTCTTTTTGATTGACTTCCTGATGACTTCCATTCTGGTACAAGTCTTTATAATCTGACTGACTAATATGTTGCGCTACATGCTTAAAAAAAGAATTATTGAAATTGATAACCTCCTGATGACTCCTGTAATTTTTAGGCAATTGTTTTAAGCGAATCTGATCATCATTAAAATAAAACGGGATGTTCTTTCGATTCAATTCAATAAATTGATCTACCTCTCCACCTCTCCATCTGTAAATAGATTGCTTGGCATCTCCAACAACAGTTAAGCTTCCGTTTTCCTCTTCCAGATTTTCTTGTGAAATGGCATTCTCAATTAACGGAATTAGGTTATTCCATTGCAGCACAGAAGTGTCTTGAAACTCATCAATAAAATAATGTTTGAATTTCTCTCCCAGGCGTTCATAAATAAATGGCGCAGGTTGGTTGGCGATATGTTTTGAAATAAGTTCATTAAAGTCGGAAATCAGAATAATGTTTTCTTCTTCTTTTAATTCTTCCAATGTTTTTTGAATGCTATGAATAACAGACAAAGGTGTAACCCCTTTATAGAAATCGTTTAGAAACTTTAATTCGTTAGATTTTCTTTTGGATTGCTGAACTGTTGCAACAATTTTATCTCTAAGTGATGCTATTAGGGCAATGTTTTCTTCGGAAGTTTTTGCCGTATGCAATTTTGTTTCTTCTATTTCCTGAATCCACTTAGCATCAAAAGACACACCCAATTCAGCTGAAGCTAATTTCTTTAAGAGATTGGGCAAGGATTTGCGAACAAAATCTTCATCCTGTAAACCTTGTTCCTGAAAAACAGCTAATAAATGTTGAGCTTCACTTTGTATTTCGAATTGTAAACTGTTTCTTTTTTTGAGTAATTCTTTTTTAAGCTCATTAAAATCATCAAAAGTTTTGGACTCAATTTTTCTCAGCTTCTGTATGTGATTTTCATTTAGTAGGAGCTTTGCAATGTTATTGAGGTCGAAAGTGATATCCCAACTTTTATCATCATCTATTTTTTCAAGAGCAAAATCAATGAGTATTTTTGTGAGTTGTGCGTCAAAACCAATTTTAGCAATGAGCATATCAACTGCTTGTTGTAAAACGAATTGCGTGTCCATTTCTACATCAAAATTGATGGAGAGTTTGAGATCTTTTGCGAACGTTCGAATAATTTTATGTGTGAACTTGTCTATGGTAGACACTTCAAAAGCTGCATAATTATGCATTAAAGTTTCCAGAGTAAAAGCTGCTCTGGTTTGTAACTCTTCAGGAGCACAACCAATCGTTTTTACAATTTCCTCAAACATAAGGTCGTTACTACAAAGAATTTCCTTTTTTGAAAATGCGAGTAGGCGAGAAAGAATCCGTTCTTTCATTTCTCCAACAGCCTTATTGGTAAAAGTAATAGCCAGAATATGCTTAAAACTATTTTTATAAGGCTTGGCCAACAACAAGGTGAGGTAATCCTGAACCAAAGTATAGGTTTTACCCGCTCCTGCCGAAGCATTATAAATCGAAATAGAGGTTTGTTGTTGCACCTAATGCGGAATTTGAGTCTAATATAGATATTATTAATCGTTTGATAAGCAATTAATATTTTTAAAAACGTTAACCAATAAGTATATTTGGGTCACGTTTAATTAAAACTTAATAATTATGTCTTTTGAATTACCAAAATTAAATTACGCGTATGATGCATTAGAGCCACATATCGATGCACGTACAATGGAAATACATCATTCAAAACACCACAACGGATATACAACTAAATTAAATGCTGCCATTGAAGGAACAGATTTAGCTGGAAAACCTATCGAAGATATTTTAGGAAATTTAGACATGTCTAACGGAGCTGTTAGAAATAACGGAGGAGGTTTTTACAATCACAGATTATTCTGGGAGGTAATGTCTCCAAACGGTGGCGGAGCTCCTAGTGGTGATTTAGCTGATGCTATTAATTCTGCTTACGGTTCATTCGAAGCGTTTCAAGATGTTTTTTCTAAAGCTGCAGGCACACAATTTGGAGCTGGATGGGCCTGGTTATGTGTTCATGAAGGAGGAAAAGTAGAAGTGTGTTCTACTGCTAATCAAGACAATCCATTAATGCCAGGTGTTACTTGTGGAGGAACTCCTATTTTAGGATTAGATGTATGGGAGCACGCATACTATTTAAACTACCAAAATAGAAGGCCAGATTATATCAGTGCATTCTTTAATGTGATTGATTGGAACGCTGTTTCAGAAAAGTATAATGCAGGGAAGTAAAACCTTGTTACTACTAGGGAATAAAATAAAAAAGGCGAGATGTTTATCTCGCCTTTTTTGCCCCAAATCTACCATGAACTTAACCTACTTATGTTATGGCTATTGTAAATGTATTAACATATGTTTGCCTTCCTATAAAAATTAGATGAAATGCACTTTTTTTAGTTTAACTGTAGTTTGTTGCCGAAAACAAGTGTTTTTTAATAGATATTTTGCGTAGCCTACTTACTAACAAACAGACAAAGCCGATGTGTTTTTGTCTAAAAAACAGGGGATTAGGCCTTGTTGTTAATAGGCTCGTTCCTTATTTCCTTGATAGAAATTAATGAAAGCTCTGTTAACCACTCGGTTACCTCCCACAGTAGGGTAATTTCCAGTAAAGTACCAGTCGCCAAGGTTTTTCGGACAAGCTTTGTGCAAGTTTTCTACTGTTTGGAAGATGATATCTACCTCTGCATTGATACTTTCTTCAGCAAGTAACTCGGAAACCTTTTCAGAAATTTGATCATCGGTATAGATGTCGTAAAGTTCTTTGACGAAATTCTTTACCTCTGCATCCTCCAACTCAGTTTGCGATTTACATTTTTTATAAACTTCTTCTACCAGGTGGTATTGGTTGTCTTCTTTTAATAAAGCCAGCATGGCTCTAAAAGCAACTAAGTCTTCCAATCTGGCCATATCAATTCCGTAGCAATCAGGATAACGTATCTGAGGAGCAGAAGAAACCACAACAATTTTCTTCGGGCTCAGTCTGTCCATCATCTTCAAAATACTTTTCTGTAAGGTAGTTCCTCTAACAATACTATCGTCAATAATAACTAGATTATCGCTTGGTTTTACAGAACCATAAGTCACGTCATAAACGTGCGCTACCAAATCATCTCTACTATCATCATCAGTAATAAAGGTTCTTAATTTGGCATCTTTTATGGCTACTTTCTCAATCCTAGGTCTTAATGATAATATTTTTTGAAGCTTTTCCTTTGTAAGATTAGCACCTTCTTCAAGAATATAATCTTCTTTAACCTTGTTAAGGTGCTTTTGCGTTTCTTTTACCATTCCGTAGAATGATGTTTCCGCGGTATTAGGAATGAATGAGAAAACACTATTTTCTATATCCCCATCTATCGATTTTAATATCTGCGGAAGTAGTAAACGTCCTAAGTTTTTTCTTTCCTCATAAATTTCAGCATCACTTCCTCTGGAGAAATAGATTCTTTCAAAAGAACAGGCTTTTCTTTCAAGAGGCTCAATAATTTGCTTGATCGTAGTCTTTCCATCTTTTTTAATCATGATGGCATGACCTGGGTCAAGCTCCTTAACTTTATCAAAATCAACATTAAAGACAGTTTGAATAACGGGTCTTTCAGAAGCCACAACAACAACTTCATCATCTTTGTAGTAATAAGTTGGCCTAATACCAGCAGGATCTCTGAGTACAAAAGCATCACCATGCCCCATCATACCAGCCATTGCATAACCACCATCCCAATATTTAGAGGATTTCTTAAGAATTTTAGCAATGTTTAATCGTTCTGCAATAAGAGGAGAGGCTTCTACTTTAGAATATCCTTCTTTTTTAAGTTCTTTATATAGTTTTGAAACTTGATTGTCTAAGAAATGACCGATTTTCTCCATAATGGTAATGGTATCGGCTTTTTCTTTTGGATGCTGACCTAAATCAATCAGGTTGTTGAAAAGCTGATTTACATTAGTCATATTAAAATTACCCGCAACAATCAGGTTACGGTGCATCCAGTTGTTTTGTCTTAAGAATGGGTGTACACTTTCAATACTATTCTTACCAAAAGTACCGTAACGCACGTGTCCCATAAATAGCTCACCTATATAAGGAGCTTTTTCCTTTAGTTCTTGTATGTTCTCCTGGATACCAGGATTTTTAGTTAAGGTCTCATTGATTCTTGAGTTGATTTGCCCAAAAATATCTTGAATTGGAAGTTGTTTGTTTGAACGAACTCTGCTGATGTAGCGTTGTCCAGGCCCCATATTTAGTTTAATACTGGCAAAACCAGCACCGTCTTGACCACGATTGTGCTGTTTCTCCATCATTAAATACATTTTATTGACTCCATAAAATGCGGTACCATACTTTTCTTTATAGTATTCAAGAGGTTTTAAAAGCCTGATTAAGGCAATTCCACATTCGTGTTTTAAAGCATCACTCATTGTTGTTGTGTTGTTGTATTTAAAATAAAATGCACTGAATTTTCAGCGCATTTATTTAGTGTAAATCTATATCAAATTGTGTTAACTCCTGAAATCTTTTTAAGCGACTGTTAACTTTATCTTTGGTTAACCCAATCATTCTTTCTACTCCAAATTTTTCTACTGCAAAAGAAGCTAAGTTCGACCCGTGTACAATAGCTCTTTTCATGTTTTCAAACGAAATATCATTGGTACTTGCGATATATCCAGTAAATCCTCCTGCAAAAGTATCGCCAGCGCCTGTTGGATCAAAAACTTCCTCCAAAGGTAATGCAGGCGCAAAGAAAACATGATCATCATTGAATAATAAAGCTCCGTGTTCTCCTTTTTTGATCACCACAAATTTAGGCCCCATTTTGGCAATCTTTTTAGCAGCTCTTACTAATGAATATTCACCAGATAATTGTCTGGCTTCTTCATCATTAATAGTGATCACATCTACTTTAGCAATCACTTTTAATAAATCATCTAAAGCACAATCCATCCAGAAGTTCATCGTGTCTAATACAGCCAGTTTAGGTTTTACAGACATTTGTTCTAAAACACTTAATTGCACTAAAGGGTGTAAATTACCTAGCATAACAATCTCAGCGTCCTTGTAGTTTTCTGGAACAATAGGATTGAAATCAGCTAAAACATTTAATTGCGTTTCAAGAGTGTCTCTTGAGTTCATATCGTTATGATATTTTCCACTCCAGAAGAACGTTTTTCCGCCTTCAACAATCTCTACTCCTTCAATATTAATATTTCGATCAGTAAGTAAGTCAAGATATTCTTGAGGAAAATCTTCTCCGATAACAGAAACAACGGCGCTATCCACATTAAAATTTGAGGCAGATAAACCAATGTAAGTGGCGGCACCACCTAATCAGTTTTGCCAAAAGGAGTTTCAATAGCGTCAAAAGCCACAGTTCCGACAATCAAAAGTTTACTCATGTTGTGTTTTTTTTGCAAAGATATAGTTTACTTTGAAAGAACTTCTCTAAGTTTTAAAAAAGTGTTAAATGGAGCCGAAACAATTGCAGTATTTATAAAAAAAGAAGGCAAGTTTCCTTCAGGATTTCCATAGAGCTGTTGTGTGATTTTGATCAAGTCGTTTTTCTCTTCAATTAACCAATAACCCTCGAAAGTTTTCATCCTGATTACATTCTCTTTTTCAGGCACTAAGCTACTGTCACCAGGTTCAATAAGAACTTTGATAGAATGTTCATCGGGATATTTTACAGTAAGTTTTGAAATAAAATCCCGATTGGATACAGGCCAGGGCATGTCATTATACATATAAACATGGTGAATGGAATCTCCTTCTTTTTTGATTAAATAACTTTCGGAGGTTTTGTAATTCCAATCCTTAATGTTTTTTGCATCTAGAATTACCGACAAGACGTTTTCTTTGAAAGTATCTACATAAGTAATGGCTTTGTATTCTTTGAGCTTAAGATCGTTGGTTTCTCTAGTGAAAACTTTTATGCTATCACCATTTTTTTTGAGAGTCCAATCTTCTTGCCCAAAGGAAAACACAGTAACAAGTAGAAGCAATATGTTTGGGGGTATTAACTTCATATAAATATTGGTCAATATATAACTATATTCCTTACTATCAGTTGTTTTTAGGGAAATAATCGTTTAAAGACTTACTTTTTCCTTCCAAAATCAGCAGGAATTTCTCCCCATGCTTTGGTTTCCCATTTTACTACAGCAGTGGTGTAATGATTATTTTGAAGCCAATTTATAGCCCTTTTTACCAGATCAAATAATTGTTTATTGGTATCATTAACTTCCAACTTGGTATTACATGTTTTTCTTTTCACCCAGCTCAGTGCAATTTTGGAATCGGTGTAAATGATCCTATCGCTATTATTTTTTTTTAGTAAGGCTAATCCATGAACAAGGGCTAAAAATTCACCAATATTATTAGTGCCTTCTGGGAATGGCCCCATTTTAAAAATTTCTTTTTTTGATTGAGTGTCTACCCCTCTATATTCCATTTTCCCTGGATTTCCACTTGAGGCAGCATCAACAGCTATGGAATGATAATTGGGTTGCCCAATCTTTTTTAATTGGGCATCAGATAATTCACTAACGAAAACCTTTTGTTTACCGATGTATCTACTGAAATCGTCTTTGTAAGCTTTTTTTGCAGCATCAAAAGTGGCAAAAGATTTATAAATAGCTCCTTTAAAATCTTTTATAGCAGCTTTGCAGTCATCCCAACTTTCATAAATCCCTGGGTGATTTCCTTTCCAAACAACATAAAATTTAGTTTTAGCCATAAATTGATTGAGAAAGTAGCTTTTCAATTACCTTAGGAAAGTGTTCGTATTCTAATTGATGCACTTTTTGCGCAACAGATTCAGGTGTGTCATCTTGATTAAGGGCTACAGTATCTTGGAAAATGATATTTCCTTCATCATAATGTTCATTAACATAATGAATAGTGATACCTGTTTCTTTTTCATTATTTTCTACTATACTGTTATGTACATGCATTCCATACATGCCTTTTCCTCCATATTTCGGTAGCAAAGCAGGATGCACATTAATTATTCGATTTGGAAATAAATCCACTAATTTTTTGTTGATTTTTAGCAAAAACCCAGCTAAAACAATTAAATCGGGATCAATACCTTTTAATAGATTTACAATTGTATCGTCTTTGAAAGCTGTCTTATTGAAGTATAGAGCGCTGGTATTCAGAGACGAAGCTCTGTCTAAAACTTTGGCATCCTTCCTGTTGGCGAGAACAAGGACAACCTTTGCTAAATCCGAATTTTGAAAATACTTGATGATATTTTCAGCATTGGTGCCAGAACCAGAGGCGAAAATAACGATACTTTTCATACCTGAGCTATTAGAGTTGTTCAGCAAAAAAAAGAATAAATATTAACAAATAGAAGGTAATCAGGAAGAACTTACAATTAAAAATAGTATTTTTAAAAGCAATTTTTTTAGGAAATCATTGTATTAACATAAAGTTTTTTATTTTTGCCTCCTAAGAAATTTTAAAATTCAAACATTATGTCAGACATTGCATCAAGAGTAAAAGCTATTATCGTTGATAAACTAGGTGTTGATGAGAACGAAGTAGTAAATGAAGCTAGCTTCACGAATGATTTAGGAGCAGATTCTTTAGACACTGTAGAATTAATTATGGAATTCGAGAAAGAATTCGATATTCAAATTCCAGACGATCAAGCTGAAAATATCGCGACTGTAGGTCAAGCTATTCAGTATATCGAAGAAGCAAAAAAATAATTTAGAATATATAGATGTCATTAAAGCGAGTTGTAGTAACAGGTTTAGGTGCACTAACACCAATAGGTAACAATATTGAAGAATATTGGGACGGATTGGTTAATGGGAAAAGCGGTGCCGCTCCTATTACCCATTTTGACGCCTCAAAATTCAAAACGCAATTTGCTTGTGAAGTTAAAGGTTTCAATGTGACCGATTATATCGATCGTAAAGAAGCCAGAAGACAAGACAAGTTTACGCATTATGCAATCGTTTCTTCTGCAGAAGCTATTGTTGATTCCAAACTAGATTTGGAAACTGTAGATAAAGACAGAGTTGGTGTTATTTGGGGAGCAGGTATTGGTGGATTAGAAACATTTCAAAACGAAGTGACAAGCTTTGCTTTGGGTGATGGTACACCAAAGTTTAACCCGTTCTTTATTCCTAAAATGATTGCCGACATTGCCCCAGGTTTAATTTCCATAAAATACGGTTTTAGGGGTCCTAATTTTACTACCGTATCTGCTTGTGCTTCCTCAGCCAATGCGATGATAGATGCTCTTAATTATATTAGATTAGGAAAAGCAGATGTTATTGTTACTGGAGGTTCTGAAGCAGCTGTTACAGGTGCAGGTATTGGAGGATTTAATGCAATGCATGCCTTATCGACTAGAAATGATAGTCCAGAAACAGCCTCAAGGCCTTTCGATGCGAATCGAGATGGTTTTGTATTAGGTGAAGGTTCTGGATGTTTAATTCTGGAAGAATACGAACATGCAAAAGCAAGAGGAGCTAAGATTTATGCTGAATTAGCTGGAGGAGGATTGTCTGCCGATGCACATCATATGACAGCCCCACATCCGGAAGGATTAGGAGCTAAAAACGTTATGAACAACTGCCTTGAAGATGCAGGGCTTACGATTCATGATGTAGACGCTATTAATATGCACGGTACTTCTACACCTCTTGGAGATGTGGCAGAATCTAAAGCGATTCAAGATCTTTTTGGAGAGCATGCCTATAAATTGAACATCAATTCAACAAAATCAATGACTGGTCACTTGTTGGGTGCTGCAGGTGCTATTGAAGCAATAGACTCTGTATTAGCCATAGAAAATGGAATCGTACCCCCAACAATCAACCACTCGACAAAAGACGATAATATTGATGAAAAGTTGAATTTGACTTTAAATAAAGCTCAAAAAAGAGATATCCGTGTAGCAATGAGTAACACCTTTGGTTTTGGAGGTCATAATGCTTGTGTATTATTTAAGAAGCTTGACTAAATCAAAACCGTGTCTTGAATGAACATCATTCGTAAAATATTTAATTCCCGTTCATCCAAAAATGACGGGAATTTTTTTATGAATCATTTGACCAAAATTTTAGGGTTTACCCCTGTTAATGAAATGATCTATAAAGAAGCATTTACGCATAGATCGATGAATATTAAAAATGAAAAGGGCGAGATCATTAATTATGAAAGACTTGAGTTTTTGGGAGATGCGATGTTGGGAGCTGTAATTTCTAATTATCTTTTTAAAGAAGCACCTAAAGGAGATGAAGGCTATCTCACAAAAATGAGATCAAAGATAGTGAGTAGAGAACATTTGAATGAATTAGGAAGAGATTTCGGTTTAATTCAATTTGTTCAAAGTAAAATAGCCAAGTCTAGTTTTGGAGAAAATATTCACGGAAATCTTTTTGAATCTCTGGTTGGAGCAGTTTATCACGATTTAGGATTTGAGAAATGTGAAGAATTTATCTACAATAAAGTCATTGAGCCTTATGTGGATATAGAAAAACTTGAAGGAAAAATAATTAGCTACAAAAGCTTGGTTATTGAGTGGTGTCAGAAAGAAAAGAAAACATTCCGATATATCGTTTTTGAAGATACTGGTAATGACCCGATAAAGCATTTTGGAGTAAAATTGCTTATTAATAGTAAACAAATAGCACGAGCGCGAGCTACTTCTAAGAAAAAAGCTGAAGAAAAAGCGAGCAAAAGAGCCTTTTTTGCCCTACAAAATAAGATGTCTAAATAAGATAATCTTTTTTTAATCTTCCCTACATTTTAAGAAAATTTAATTCTATATCTTTATTTTTGGAAATAAAGCGAAAAGAATAATGGCTACACATAAGCTTTTATTAGAGGATTTTGAAGATGATAACTTTAATCTAATAGCTATATATAGTGCTATAGACGATTACCTATTGGCTTATAAACTCAATACTTTTTGTGATTTAAATTTGAAGAGAGCAAAAGAAGATTTAATTTATTCTGAAAATGAATATCATTCTTTTTTTGACTTTGAGGACGAACAAAAAGATATTTATTATGCGCTTTTGAAGAACAAAAGCGAAATTTCAAAAAAGAAAGAACAGGATGAACTTTTTAATATTAGTCAAGTAGTACATATTTTGCCAGAATATAGTAGAGCCGATTATTTTCTGAAAATTGAACCCAAAAATGATGAGTTAAGTCTTCGAATACATGCTAAACTTAAAGAAATAAATCAAATCGCAATGTCAAGAATTATTGAGAGTTCCGACATAAAAAATAAGAGCAATTTAATTTTTTAATATGCCGAAAATAAAAAAAACCAAAATAGTATCAACCTTAGGTCCAGCCACATCTAAACCTGAAATCATTCATAAAATGATCAAAGAAGGAGTAGATGTGTTTAGAATTAATTTTTCGCATGCCGATTATGAAGATGTTGTAGAAAAAATCAAAATAATTAGAGACTTTAGTGATCAATACGGATATAATACAAGCATCCTAGCAGACCTACAAGGACCTAAACTAAGAGTTGGGGTGATGAAAGAAGATGTAGTGGTGAATGTAGGTGATGAAATTACCTTTTCAACAGGAAAGGAATTTAAAGGCACTGCAGAAAAAGTTTACATGAATTATGTAGATTTTGCAAAAGACGTTAAGAGAGGAGAACGAATTTTGTTAGATGACGGTAAACTCATCTTTGAAGTAGTTAAAACGGATAAAAAACAAAATGTTGTCACCAAAGTAATTCAAGGAGGTCCTTTAAAATCTAAGAAAGGAGTGAATCTTCCTAATACCCATATTTCTTTACCAGCCTTAACCGAAAAAGATATTAAAGATGCCATTTTTTCCGTTCAGCAGGAAGTAGATTGGATAGCGCTTTCTTTTGTTAGAAATGCTAAAGATTTAGAAGATTTACAAGACCTAATAAGTGAACATTCTCCTAAACAAAAAATACCAATCATTGCCAAAATTGAAAAACCTGAAGCGGTAACAAACATAGACAGAATTGTTGCTTTTTGTGATGGACTAATGGTAGCCAGAGGAGATTTAGGAGTAGAAATCCCTGCTGCTGAGGTTCCCTTAATTCAGAAGAAACTGGTGCTAAGAGCGAAACGGGCTAGAATCCCTGTAATTATAGCAACGCAAATGATGGAATCGATGATTACTAGTCTTACACCAACTAGAGCAGAAGTAAATGATGTCGCGAATTCGGTGATGGATGGCGCAGATGCAGTAATGCTTTCAGGAGAAACCAGTGTAGGAAGATATCCAGTAGATGTGATTAGAACCATGTCCAATATCATTAAGAATGTAGAAGAATCACCTTTAATTAAAGTGCCTCAAAAACCACCGCATATTAAAACAAAACGTTATATCACCAAATCGATTTGTTATCATGCCGCTCATATGGCCAATGAAATAGATGCTACGGCTATTTGTACCTTGACCAATTCAGGATATACGGCATTTCAAATATCGGCCTGGAGACCTCATTCGCACATATTGGCATTTTCTTCAAATAAAAGAATCATTACGCAACTAAATCTTCTATGGGGAGTAAAAGCCTTTTATTACGACAAATTTGTGAGTACAGACGATACTGTAGATGATGTCAATCAAATTGCCTACGAAGGAGGTTATGTTCAAAAAGGAGACTATCTAGTTAATTTAGCGGCCATGCCAATTGCCAAAAAAGGAATGGTAAATACGCTTAGGATTTCTGAAATCGAGTAATAACAAAATTAGTTTTGCCATAATCAATCAAGAGTCATACCAAAGAGCTTTTTTTAGTTACTAATTAAACAGGTATAATGTTCTCTTCTGATTATCAGGTAATCCGATTATATTATTCGCATAATCTTTCTGGTGCTGAAGCTTTCCTTTTTTGATATAACCTTCTGCTTTAGGCATACAAGCCCCCCATGAAGCCGATTGTTTGCAGTCTTTTAAATCGGTAATTTTTATCACAGTATGATTGCCTACTACCATAATCGCATGACTAAATTCAGCGGCCTTTATTAGAGAAGATTCAATATTAATTTTGGTGATTAGGATGGAATCATCAGCATTGGCTTCAGCAAAAGCAGCAAAGGTTTTAATAGGTGTTTTCCCAGCAATAGTTTCATCTTCAAGATTAGCAATATCGATGACCATTTCAAATAATGGGTCTGTAACATCTTCAGGAGTTGTTTCAGAAGTTTTTTTACATGCGGTAAATAATAGTATTGAGAGTGTAAAAGCAAAGTATTTCATCATAATTAGTATAAGAAGTTAATCCTTAAATAAAGATAGTAATTCTAATATAGTAACGAAATACTAAGTACCTAAAATCAGTTTTTTATTGGTTACGCTATTATTCTGAATTACTTTTAGTAAGTATAGACCATTAGACAAATTATTTAGATCTAATGTTTCCTCAGAATTTGCGGTTTTCTTATTGAAAACCCTCTGACCATTCAAATTATAAATTTCAATTTCTTTTTCTTTCCAAGCATTAAGAAAAGATAAATGAACTATCTTATCTTTTGCTGGATTTGGATAAAACTCAAAAATGCTTGTTGTATTATCGTCGATACTTAAAGGGATACTTTCTTGCCATTTAAAGTCATCAATATAGAATGCGGTATGCAGGTCTGGTGTCATAAATTTTATAGCAAAATATTCATCACCATTATCGGCTATAGCTCCAGAATTTACTTGTTGATAGGTCTCGGTAAGGGGTCTATTGGTAGCGCCAATTCTTGTAAAAGTTGAAGAGTCACTAGCATTCGACATTGTTCCTATTTCAAAAGTCCCATTAATATTAGCAGTTTTAATAAAAAAGTCGGCTTCATGACCACCATCTATAGTGTTTAATTTTGGAACAATTATATAAGAGGTATTACTCGAGAAGAAAGTATAATGTAAAATGTATTGTGTTCCAGAGTTAGCGTTATCGGCTGTATTTCGAATTCCAGAGATCATCCCACCAGCATCAAGATTAGTCCAACAAGTTGGAATTGTACTTCCGGCGGTATAACTTTCAAAATCTTCGTCGATTAAATCTTCCCCATTATCACATTGTGCGTATACAGAAGAAGTAGTTAAGAAAAATATAAATAGGTATAAAGTAAAGTTTTTCATAATTAAGTTATTTTTAACACATTAGAAATTTGTTAATCCATCATTTGGTTGGAAGCTATATTTAAATGTATAGTACCTAGCTGGCATGGTGTAATCTGGATTTGGAGGAGCATCGAGATAGTAGCTGTAAATTTCAACCTTAGCATACGTTCCTTCAGCAGTCCTAAACACAAGTATTTTTCCAGGAATAGGAGTAATAACATGGGTTGGCGGACTAGAGTAGTTGTACCATCCATTCCCACTACCAGTAGGTATTGCGAGTATTGTTACGGTATCTTGAAGAAAATCGTTGGTGTTCACTTGAGTAACTCCATCAAAAGTACTATCAACTATATATGCGCCAGCATTACCAGTTCTATCAGGCTCGTCAACAGTTCCCATTGAAACACCACCATTAACAATAATAGTTGTAGTTCTAAAGGCAATATCCCAATCGGTTTCACTAGTTGTTATTTCACCTGTTGAAAAATCGAATTTTGTAAAATCTCCAGCTATTGGAGCACCTTGACCACCAGTAGCTGGGGCGTATAAATTAGAATAAGTGGCAGTAACAATTTCTGCAAAATCTTCGTTATCGTTGTTATCTGTATTATCTGAAACATATCCTTGAGGAGCATTACAAGCCATTACAGATTCTTGAGCATTGCCTAAACCATCTCCATCAGCATCTTGATACCAAGCAGATTCTAAACAATCATCGTTTTTGCTACAGGAGACCACTAATAAAGACACTAGCAATATTTTGAATAAATAAGAGATTTTCATGTCTTAAGAAAATTAATTTGTATTAGTAGTTTTTTTATTGATTCAAATATACTATTTTTACTTGATCTAAATAAAAATAATTTTAAACTTTCGTTAAATAGATGTCTTTAGCGATTAATATAATACCTACAATGAGAACTTTATTATTACTATTTTTTCTGATAGCTTTTACCAGTATAAAAGCGCAGATTAAAAACATTTTTTTAGATAGAGAGTTTTGGAAATCAAAACCTTCTGTAGAACAAGTGAAGGAAAAAATTAAAGAAGGACATAATCCTACAGAAAAAGACAGATTTTCTTTTGATGCTGTTTCTTATGCAATTATTGATGATGTTCCGAGTGAAACGATTAAATATCTATTAACTATAGAAGGGAATCCAGTTGAAAAGCCTACTCATGGGGGAGTTACATATTTGCTATGGTCCTCATACAAGGGTAATTTAGAGATCATGAATCATTTGATCTCCTTAGGGGCAAATACTAACATGGTCACATCAAGAGGTACGAATATGTTGCATATGGCTGCTATTGGAGGTGTTGCAGATAAAAAAGTTTATGATTTGATTTTAGACCAAAAAATCGATGTAAACTGGGTAAATGAAAATGGAACAAATGTTGTTCATATTCTAGGTGGGTCTAAGCTAGAAGACATATCAATATTCGATTATTTCTTTAACAAAGGAATCAAAATTGAAAGTCTAGATAAAGAAGGAAACAACTTATTTAATTATGCAGCAAGAGGCGGGAACATGGAGGTAATGAAGATGTGTGTTCAAAAACAATTGGATTATTCATCATTAAACGACAAAGGTGAAAACGCCTTACTATTTGCTTCTACAGGAATGAAAAGAAGAAACCTGAAGCTGGATGTATTCAAATACTTAGAAGCACTTGGCTTAGAAGTAGACATTGTAAACTGGGAAGGAAAAACACCATTACATATGGCAGTAAGAAGAGGTGATCCTGAATTGATAGATTTCTTTATTGAAAAAGGTGTTAATATTAATCAAGTTGATGAGAATGGTAATACAGCATTAATTAATGCAGTAGGTAGTAAAATTGAGAATTTTCAAAAGGTGGCCAAGCTGTCGAAGCATGTCAACCATCAAAATAATGAAGGGTTTACGGCTTTAACGTTAGCAATTAAGAGAGGATCAAAAGATACCTTTGACTATTTGATCAAGAATGGAGCCGATATACATATTCAGGATAAAGAGGGAAATAACTTAATGTTCTATGCTTTTGAGTCATATTATCCTAGAAATGAAGAAACCTATGCCTACTTTATCGATACATTAAATACTTCAGGAGTTAAAGCAGCAAACCGTTATACAAATGGAAATACGTTAGCTCATATTGCTATCGAAAAAGAAAGTGACTTCTTACTTAACAAATCATTAGCACTAGGCGTAGATATTAACCTTAAGAATGGTCTTAACCTGAGCCCGCTTCATTTAGCGGCAATGAAATCTAAAGATAAAAATCTTCTTTCTATTTTACTTAAAAACGGGGCAGACAAGAGCAGTAAAACAGAGTATAATGAAAGTGCTTACGATCTTGCGCAAGAGAATGAAATTTTAGCTACAAACAATGTGAGATTAGGGTTCCTTAAGACAAACTAAGTTTTTAATATTTAGTTGAATTGAGTTATTCCGAAAAAAGCCTCTCATTTGAGAGGCTTTTTGTTTTGGGTATTTAAATACTATGCTTCGCAACTAGCACAAGCTTTTTTCTGAGCAAATTTTTGAGCAGCATTCATACTATGCTGATAGTACAATGATTTCAGGCCTAATTTCCAGGCAGTAACATGAATGTTATTGATGTCTTTAATAGGCATATCTGGATGCACTATAATATTTACTGATTGACCTTGATCTATATGATGTTGTCTAGCGGCAGCTTGATAAATGATATCTAGCTGATCTATTTCTGAATAGGTTTTAAAGACAGCTTTTTCATGATCCGTTAAGAAAGATAAATGTTGTACAGATCCATCATGATCACGAATATCTCTCCAAACCTCTAATGTGTTTAATCCCTTTTCTTCCAATAAATTTTCTAAAAATTTATTTTTGATAGTGGTCTTTATTTTTGCAATATCTTTTACATAGATATTAGACCATATTGGCTCAATTCCTTGAGAGACCTGTCCTAATATAAATGCTGAGGAAGTAGTAGGTGCAATAGCATTAAGCGTAGCATTTCTTCTACCATAGCCTTTTAATACTGCTGGTTCACCAAACGTTTCTGCTAATTCTTTAGAGGCTTTATACGACTTTTCTTCTAAGGTCTTAAATATTTCACTATTCAAATTATAAGCTTCCTGGCTTTCAAAAGGAATCATTTTAGATTGTAATAAAGAATGCCACCCTAATGCTCCTAATCCCAAAGCTCTATTTTCTTTGGCAAAATTATAGGCTCTTTCCATAAACAAGAACGTTTGACGGTCATCTCTAAGAGGGGAGTCTCTGTAAACTTCTAATTTTTCAATGAATTCAGTGATTACTGCATCTAAGAAGTAGACCATTGTTTCTATAGCATCAGTATCTTTCCATTTGTCATAATGTAAAACATTAATACTAGAAAGTACACATACAAAAGACCAATTGTCATTTGAGGGAAGCATTATTTCAGTACATAAATTACTGGCGTAAATATTGTGATTATTGTCTTTATAAGCATCAACAGAACCATTATTAGCATTGTCAGTAAAGAATACATATGGATAACCCATTTCACCTCTACTTTGTAAGACTTTAGCCCAAATAGTTCTTTTTTCAGCATCCCCATCGATCATCTCTTGCATCCACTCATTAGTTACAGTCACGCCATGTGTTAACTGTTGTATAGGATTCCCCTCTGTACCAATTTCAAGAAACTCCATAATATCAGGATGTTCTACAGGCAAATAAGGAGAAAAACGTCCTCTTCTTACTGAGCCCTGACTAACAACGTCTACCATAGATTCAAATAATTGCATAATGTGAACCGCTCCGGAAGCTGTTCCATTATTCTTTACTTCTGCACCTCGAGGTCTTATTTTTCCAAAGTAGCCTGATGTGCCACCACCGAGTTTTGACATCATGCCTACTTCAGATTGTGTATATAGTATATTCCCCATATCGTCATCGATATGTGAACCGAAACAGCTTATAGGTAATCCTCTTTCTTTTCCGAAGTTTGACCAAACTGGAGAAGCTAGGGAATAAAATCCTTCAGAGATATAATGATAAAATTTATCGGCATAACCTGGGATATTTAATATTTGTTCTGCTCTTTCTGCAATCTCACGAATTCGGTCTTCTGCAGTTAGACTCTCAGCTAAGTATCCAGCCGATAAGAATTTTCTGCTGTTTTCATTTAGCCATTTAAATGTTGTTTCAGAAGATTGATTAGTTTTTGAAAGCACATTTTTCCTTGCGTCAATTAAATCTTGATTATTATTCGTTTTAGTTGTTAAGTTGTCTGTTATAGTTTTGTTATCCATCCCCAAGTTGAATTAATTTTTTAATTTAAGAACCTTTTAAAAAAGGTCATCTCCTGTTATACTTTGTGTTCTTTTGCTATAATTGATAGAACGTTTTACGAAAAAATCACCGTGTTTAGTCCCAATAATTTCATCATCAAACCATTCAGTTTGAATCAGCAATTCTTGATCTATTTCGAAAATTGTTTCTAATCCAATACTTTTAAGTGAGTTGTTAAATCTGTTTTTGATGAATTCTATGACAACATTCTTTGGAAGGAAATCAAGTTCTCCTTTTTCAAAAATCCAATCAATGATATTGCATTCGGCATCATAAGCATTTAAACACATTTTTTTGATTGATTCATTAAAGCTATCATCAAACCAATGAGGTTTTTCTTGTTGTAGTATTTTAATAATATCGATCCCAAAATCGCCATGTATTTGCTCTTCTTTTGAAGTAGCCTCTACTACATTTGAAATTCCTTTCAACATATTTTTATGCTTGTTGAAAGCCATGATAATTAAGAATTGAGAGAAAAGCGAAACATGCTCAATAAATAAAGAAAACAATAAAATAGCTTCAGTATAATCTCTATTGCTATCACTTTTAGAATTCTTTAAAGCTGATTCAAGATATTGAACACGCTTCATGATTGCAGGTTTCTTCTTAAGCTGTTTGAATTCATCATTTAGACCCAAGATTTCCAAAAGATGAGAATAAGCGTCTTGATGACGTACTTCACTTTCTGCAAAAGTTGCACCTACAGCTCCTATTTCAGGTTTTGGCATTTTAAGATAAAGATCACCCCAGAATGTTTTTACAGCCACTTCTATTTGAGAAATAGCTAACATGGTATTTTTTATGGCACTTTTTTCTATTTCTGAAAGCTCAGATCTAAAATCTTGAATATCACTGGTGAAATTAAATTCGGTATGTATCCAATACGAATGTCTAATAGCAGGAACATATTCATAAAGATTTGGATATTCGAATGGCTTTAAATTGATTCTTTTTTCAAAAATATCTGATTTTCTACTTTGCGCCCTTTTGTTTCTGTAGAGAATATAAGCTTTAGCAGTTTCAGAGAATTCACTCTCCATCAATGTTTTTTCTACAACATCCTGTACTTCTTCTATACTAGGAATGTACTCCTTATTGTCTTCCTGACGTTTTAATAAGCTTCTATAAACCCCTAAAGCAATATTTTGGGCATCATCAAAGCTCCCTTGATTAACAGCATTCATTGCTTTTAGAATAGCCTGAGTAATTTTTTCTAATTGAAATTCTTTAGTACTAAAATCCCTTTTAATTATCTGTTTTATATCCATATGACCTTTAAGTTTAATCTAGAACCGTTCTAAATAATTGTAAAGATCAGATTTATTAATTATTGATTTAACGTTAAGCGTAATTGTTCTTAACATCATTATTAACAACTTGACTTGAAAATAACCCAAGCAACATATTTACAGTAGTTTACATAGAAAGTGACGACTATTATTTAAAAATCAAAAGAGAGTTGTACACTCATGCTTTTTTGAAGCTTTTTCTTTTCTTCTTTTTTATTGACGTTCAAATTACCTAAAGAAATGCCTAACAAACGGACAGAGTTTTTGGGTTTCTCCTGAAATAATAACTCTTTAGCAGTTTCCAGAATCATGCTTTTATCTGAAATATAATAGGAAATCGTTTTGCTTCTCGTTTGTAAAGTAAAGTCACTATACTTAATTTTCAGGGTAACCGTTTTACCGGCTACTTTATTTTTTTTGAGTCTTTTGGATAGTTCGGTAGCGATATGATCTAATTTTTCAAGCATAAAAATTTCCGAGGAAATGTTGTCAAAAAAAGTGCGTTCTGCTGCCACCGATTTCTGAACTCGATGCGTTTTAACCTTACTGGTATGTATCCCACGAACAACGTAATAATAATAGTTTCCAGATTTCCCGAAATGTTCTTCAAGATATTCAAGAGATTTCTTCTTTAAATCATCTCCAGTATAGATGCCTTTCAGGTACATTTTTTCAGCAGTTACTTTACCAATCCCATAAAACTTTCGAATATCTAAATTCTCTAAAAAAGCTAGTACCTCTTCAGGATTGACAGTTTTTTGACCATTGGGTTTGTTATAGTCACTGGCTACTTTCGCGATAAATTTGTTGATAGAAATACCTGCTGAAGCGGTCAATCCTATTTCCTTAAAAATTCGATCTCGAATTTCCTGAGCAATAAGTGTTGCACTTTGTAGTCCTTTTTTATTTTCAGAGACATCCAAGTAGGCCTCATCAAGAGACAACGGCTCTACCAGATCTGTATAGTCATGAAAAATCTTTCTGATTTTATTAGAAATCTCTTTATAGCGTTTGAATCGCGGACGAACAAAAATAAGTTCTGGACATCTTTTTTTTGCTAAGGCTCCAGCCATGGCACTTCGTACTCCAAATTTCCTGGCCTCATAACTCGCGGCACTCACCACACCTCTTTTTTCGCCGCCACCAACTGCTAAAGGTTTTCCTTTTAATTCCGGATTATCCAATTGCTCTACAGAAGCATAAAATGCATCCATATCCACATGAATAATTTTTCTAATTGGAAAATCAAAAGCCATCTTCAAATTTATCAATATCTTTATGATTTCTATGTTAAAAACTGTTTAGAACTTCTATGATTGAAATAGAGAGAAAATTTTTAGTGACTTCAGATGCTTTTAAAGAAGAAGCTTTCAAGGTAACACAAATCGTTCAGGGCTTTCTCAATAAAGATCCTGAAAGGACTGTAAGAATCAGGATAAAAGGGGAGCAAGGATTTTTGACAGTAAAAGGAATTTCTAACGATTCTGGGACCTCGCGTTTTGAATGGGAAAAAGAGATTACAGTAGAAGAAGCAACTTCTCTTCTGAAACTATGCGAAGAAGGCGTGATTAGTAAGAACAGGTATGAGGTTAAAAAAGGAAATTATGTTTTTGAAGTAGATGAATTTTTCGAAGAGAATGAAGGTTTATTATTAGCTGAAGTAGAGCTTGAAAATGAAAATGAAACCTATGTAACGCCCGAATGGATTGGAAAAGAGGTTACAGGTATAAAAAAATATTATAACTCTCAATTGAGTATAAAGCCTTATAACAAATGGTAAAAATGAAACATATAATTGCAATTCCTTTTGTTTTAATCCTGATTTCTTGTCAACAGGAAGAATACCCAAAGTGTCCAGAAATCGAAGATGTTAAGGAAGAGGCAGTTGAGAAGAAACCTTCAGCAGAAAGTATTAAAGAAATCCTCGATTATGTAAACGAAAAGACAAAAGATATGGTGATTATGCAACAGTATTTTATTGGCTTTTTGAAGAGAGGAGCTTCCCGAAATCAGAATGAACAAGAAGCCAATGAAATACAAAAGTAACACATGGAGCATTTGGGTAGTATGCATGAATTAGGTTATGTAGATATTTCGGGTCCTTTTGGAGATTTTGGTGATATTAGAGGGATCACAATTTACAATCTAGCTAGATTAAAAATGGCCAATAGTCTAGCCAATTTATACCCAGCAGTAAAAGCAGGCCGATTAAAAGTTGAAGTTCATCCATGGTGGGCGGCTAAATGATTCCCACTATGATAGTGATGAAAAAACTAGAACAAATAACTACCATTCTTTTGATTCTTGCTTTTATGGTGAGAATCACTATCAAAGATTATTTTTTTGTAACGTCTTTAATTTTCTATGCCTTTCCCTGGATTGTTTTATGCTTCGGAAGTATTTTGTTGTTCATTATAAACTATAAGAAAAGGAAAAAGAGAATTCTATGGTTGATATCAACGTTCATTCTTTGTTTTTTCTGGATAGGAAATTCCTATGTTAAGAACAAAAGTTCGTTAAATCACAATCATAAATCGGAAGATCATGAGCATGAACATGAAGGGCATCATCATGATCATATTTTGGAAGATTATGAAGTTGTTTTTTGGAATGCTTTCAGGAAGAATAATGTTGAAGATGCAATACAAGAAATTGGAAATATTCCAGATTTGCTAGTCTTGCTAGAATATGATGAGAACAATAAAAAACCATTTTCAGCATTAAAAAAGCAATATCCCAACCATCATTTACATTTAATCAAGGAGCGATTCGCCGTATTGAGCAAACACTCAATTAAGAATATCAAATTTCATGAGCTTGTAGACGAAGCAGTGCTATTAGAGTTCCAGACCTTGATTCAAGGAAGTTATTTTCAAGTCTATGTCACAGATGTGAGTTCGAGCGTAACCAAGTTTAGAAAACCGTCTATAGAAGCGGTTTTTAACAGGATTAAAAAGGAGGGAAAAACAATTCTTATGGGAGATTTCAACACGCCATATGAGTCAGTACATTTTGATGCTTACAAAGAACAATTTGAACATACTTTTTCAGCAAAAGGAAATGGGTTTAGAGAGACTTGGATTTGGAACTTTCCTCTCTTGTCTTTAGATCATATTTGGACCTCTAAAGATATCGAGTTGGAATCTGTTGAGAAGATCAACACCTGGAAATCGGACCACAATTTTATAAAATTTTACATTCATAAGTAAAAGATAATCAACTACTTAAAAACAAAAAAATTAACTTCATAAAATTTTTATTTGGAAATTTAAAAAATTCGGCAGTATCTTTGCAGCAAGAAAATTAAACAGAATTAAATAAAGAAAACATGCAATTAATTAAAGCCACATATCGTCAAGTTAGTGTTGGAGATAATCCGTCACTTAGAGTCGGGTTTTGTTACTTGCATTCCAGATAAAAAGCAATAAAATAACAAACATAAATTAAAAACCCGAGTCTTGAAAACCTCGGGTTTTTTTATGTCAAAAAATAGCGTGATGAGAACAGCATCTTTAACAAGTGAACAAAAAATAGATAATGCTTTACAGCATTATATTGAACCGAAATTTCCTTTGTGATAGAAGGGGATTATTATGCTCAAAACAAAGGCTCGGTTCTAATACTAGAACCGAGCCTTTTTGTTTTTTCAGGAATAGAGTTAAAGCCAAAAAAAAGTATATGACAGAATTGAAATATTATCAAAAACCAATTTTAACAGCTTCGTCTGGCTTTACATAAAGCACGTTAAATGTAAAGTAAAATTAAAATGAAAACTATATGCAACAAAACTACAATACAGAAGAAACAAGAGTCTAGATATATTAAAATGGTTGAGCGTATTTACGCAGAAGAAAACCAGTTTCAAGGATATAAAGGAACTATAGAATCTGTGCTTAGAGAGTTTTTCTCTAAGACAAGTAAGAGAAAAAACCTATGGAAAAGAGAGACATTTAAAGGACTCCTAATCCATTTACACAATCAAAAATGTTATCGAGTACTGATGAAAAGACATAATATTGAAGTACTACATAACATGGCGACTTTCGGTGATAAACTGGTAACCAATATTGAAGATTGGAAGCCAATGTGTAGTGACGCCGACACACAACTACGTTCTTTGATAAGACACTGTTTTGCCCAGTACGAAGTGCCTAATTTTATGGAGACAGCCTTTTTCCAAGAAAAAAAGAAATACATGCTTTGGTATGTACAACTTGGAAGAGGTAGAAGTGTAAAAGATCTAAAAGGGATGCCAATTGATTTAACAAAGAAAATGGCACACGAATTTAGAACACTTCAAACAGGAATGACCATACACCAAGCCCTTCGTTATGTTCAGGCAAAAGGTTTTGGAGCTCAGCATGAAAGAGCTTTGTACATTGCACATACAGTACTGTCATCAAACGATTTTGTTGATGAAGAATTCTGGAAAACTGTAGTGCAATTCCTGGCAATTACCAAAGAGTATGAGCCACAACATGTGAGCCTGATTATCGAATTCATTGGTACCAAAAGGGAAGCAAACAAAACGTTTTCTATGAAAGGTAGAACAATGAGAGCACTGATAAATCAGGCGAACGAATGGCAACAAAAGAGGAACCTTGAACGTCAGGCAAACAACGGTCAGAGCTGGAAACCTTCTGGAATTGAACCTTTTGAAAAAGTAGTGGAAGAAAACGGTGAGCAAGTGCTTTACCGAACAGTAGAGCTACTTTCTTCAATCGACCTATACCGAGAAGGAATGGAGATGGAGCACTGTGTAGCCGAATACGATGAAAATTGTATCGAGGGTGAATGCGCGATCTTCTCTCTACAGAGAATTGTAAAAGGAAATTCTTTTGAACGTCTCGCTACTATTGAGGTAGGTTTGGAAGAAAAAGAAATCCTTCAAGAGCAAGGGAAATATAATTCTCGTCCAGTCGATAAGGCCTATGAAATGATCAAGTTATGGAAAAGACAAGCCGATTTCTTTGAGGTTGAAGAACCAATAAAAGAAGAGCCTGTACCAGTGGTACAAATGCAACCACAGGTGAGACAAGACTATCAAATAGGTTACGGCAGAGAAAT
>JABSPN010000030.1:0-14021 GCA_013214425.1 Flavobacteriaceae bacterium
GGTATGTGTAAGCGTCTCTAGGTAAAATTTTCACCCATTTCTTATGTTCAAAAAACCATTTTGAACGATTAGATGGAAATCCTTTAGTTAAAAAGGCGGCTATAAAAGGATGTGTATGTAATGTAAAGTTTTTATAACCTTTTTTTGTAATTCTTTCAAGATCCGAATTTATTTTTTGAACGATTACTATTGGAGCTTCGATTTCTCCGTTGCTTCCATTAGGATCTGCTTCTAAAGTTTTAATATTCATTTCGGGTCTTACTCTTTGTCTGGTGATTTGAATCAATCCAAACTTGCTCGGAGGAAGGATTTTATGTTTGGCTTTATCGTCACTCATTTCTTTTTTGAGGTGTTCGAATAAAGCTTTTCTGTTTTCAGTGTCTGACATATCGATAAAGTCAACTACGATGATACCTCCCATATCTCGTAATCGCAATTGTCTAGCTATTTCTGTAGCTGCAATTAAGTTCACTTCTAAGGCTGTTGCTTCCTGGCTTTTCGCCTTGTTTGATCTATTACCGCTATTTACGTCGATAACGTGTAAAGCTTCAGTATGTTCGATTACTAAATAAGCTCCTTTACTCATCGAAACAGTTTTTCCAAAAGAGGTTTTTATTTGCCTCTCGATACCGAATTTTTCATAAATCGGTGTCCTAGAATTATAGAGTTTAACTATAGATTCTTTTTTTGGAGCAATTTCATGTAAGTAATCTTTTACTTGAATGTGAATACTTTCATCATTTGTGTGAATTGCCGTGAATGTGTCATTAAAAATATCTCTTAAAATAGAAGAGGCACGATTCAATTCACTTAACACTTTTGAAGGATAATTTCCATGATGTAATTTCTTACACATGGCATTCCAACGACTTAGCAAATCTTGTAAGTCTTTATCAAGTTCTGCTACTTTTTTGCCTTCTGCTACTGTACGAACAATAACACCAAACCCTTTAGGCTTGATACTTTTCACCAAACGTTTTAATCGATCTTTTTCTTCTCTATTACTTATCTTTTGAGAAATTGAAATTCTTTCAGAAAAAGGGACTAAAACAATATATCTACCAGCTATCGAAAGCTCTGAACTAATCCTAGGACCTTTTGTAGATATGGGTTCTTTTACTATTTGTACGAGTATAGATTGATTGGATTTGACAACATTATTGATGCTACCATTTTTATCAATCTCTTCTTCAAATGGGAAATTTTTTAAAGAATAATCTTTTAGTTTACCTGCACTTACACGTTTTATGAATTTCAAAAGAGTGGATAATCTCGGACCTAAATCATGGTAATGTAAAAATGCATCCTTTTCGTAACCTACGTTAACGAAGGCTGCATTTAAACCAGGAACGGTTTTTCTGATTTTGGCTAAATACACATCGCCCACAGAAAATTTTTGAGATTCTTCATCATCTTTATGTAATTCTATTAGTTTTCCATCTTTTAATAAGGCAAAATCAATTCCAGATGAACTTGATCTAATGATTAATTCCTTGTTCATACTAAATTAATTTTAATATCCATACAGAATAATTGTACAGATGGATTAAACAATATTTTACAGGTATTTATACCTTTTGAATCTATCTTGTAGATTCAGATTTCAAAGAACTTTTGTTAATGTTTTTAAACGAAAAAAGTAGTACTAAACTACTTTTTCTTGTGACGATTGGCTCTTCTACGCTTTTTTCTTTTGTGCGTAGCTACCTTATGTCTTTTTCTTTTTTTACCACTTGGCATAAGTTATAGTGTTTTTAATTAATAGTTTATTTTACTTTCACTTTATCCTTTACACCCTCAACAAATACTTTTGCTGGTTTAAATGCTGGGATATTGTGAGCTGGTATTTTAATTGTAGTGTTTTTAGAAATGTTTCTTCCAGTCTTCTCCGCTCTCGTTTTAACGATAAAGCTACCAAAACCTCTTAAATATACATTTTCGCCACCTTCTAAAGAATCTTTAACTTCACTCATGAATGATTCAACTGTTGCTTGCACATCTCCTTTTTCAATTCCTAGCTTTTCTGAAATGTTAGCTACGATATCTGCTTTTGTCATAATTATTTAAAATTTACCTTTGTTTTAAATTTTGGGTGCAAATATATGAATTAAAAATCCAATATTTCAAACCTAATTCATTAAAATTTAACGACATAAACATATATTTTTGAAATTAACATTTTTTTAAATTGATATTTTCTAACAAATTGATAGACTGGTACTTAGTAAACAAGAGGGATTTGCCTTGGAGAGAGACAAAGAAACCTTATGAGATATGGCTGTCTGAAATCATAATGCAACAAACCAGAATAGAGCAGGGGCTACCCTATTTCAATAGGTTTGTAGAAGAATTTCCTACTGTTTTTGATTTGGCCAAAGCCTCTGAGGAAAAAGTATTAAAACTATGGCAGGGATTGGGATATTACAGTAGAGCTAGGAATCTCCATTTTACGGCAAAATATGTCGTAAATGAACTAAATGGAGAATTTCCAGATACTTTTGATGAATTAAAAAAATTAAAAGGTGTTGGTGATTATACGGCCAGCGCCATTGCTTCTTTTTCTTTTGGAGAAGTACAACCGGTGGTTGATGGAAATGTGTATCGCGTATTATCTAGGTATTTAGGCATTGACATACCAATTAATAACTCCACCAGCCTTAAAAAGTTTAAACAGGCCGCTTTTGAATTAATTGATAAAGGAAATCCTGGAGATTTTAATCAAGCAATAATGGAATTTGGAGCCAAACAATGCAAACCTAAAAATCCAGATTGTAATGCCTGTCCGTTTAACGATAGCTGTTATGCGTTAAAACATAAAAAGATTGATTCGTTACCAGTTAAACTGAAGAAAATTAAAGTCAAAAAAAGATATTTTAATTACCTGGTTTTTATTACTGAAAATGACGATACTTTACTTGAAAAAAGAGAAGGGGAAGGAATTTGGAAAAATCTATATCAGTTTCCTTTAATTGAAACTGCCGCTGAAGTAACTATTGACTTGATTCAGGATGAACAATTGTTGAAAGATCACCCTGTTCAGGAAATAAGTTTATATAATGATAAACCAATAGTTCATAAGCTATCTCATCAGCATTTGATCACCAAATTTTGGATAGTTAATGTACGGGAAATAAAACAAAATTCAATACCGATTTCTTCCCTCCATAAATTTCCAGTACCAATACTTGTTCACAATTTTATAGAAGCTTTCAAATTTTAGTATCTTTGAAAGATAGTTTAAATTATAAACATGAGTGGAACATTGAATAAAGTAATGCTAATAGGGCATTTAGGAGATGAAGTTAAAATGAATTATTTTGAAGGTGGAGGATGTATAGGAAGATTCCCTCTGGCTACTAACGAGACCTATACCAATAGGCAAACCGGTGAAAAAGTAACCAACACAGAATGGCATAATATAGTTGTTAGAAATAAGGCTGCCGAAGTCTGCGAAAAATACCTTAAAAAAGGAGATAAAATTTATATCGAAGGTAGAATCAAAACCAGAAAGTGGCAAGATGATAAAGGAATGGACAGGTATTCAACAGAAATTCAAGTTCAGGACTTTACTTTTTTAACCCCAAAGAATGAAACTGGAATGCAATCGGGTGGGGCAATTCCTCAACAGGTTCAGCCAACTCAGACACAAAACCCAGTAGTGCAAACTCCAACATCTACAACTGCTCAGTCTGTGACTCAGCAGGAAGAAGAGGATGATTTACCATTCTAAAATAAAGTTTAACTAATCTGAAAGCATTTGGATCCCGACCCCTATAGTTTATTGTTTTTAGTGACTACAGATCTGGGTACAGTAATGAATTGTACACTATTGCTATTGTTACTGATAAGCTCGGCACTGATTTCTGGAGCTGAAGTAGCTTTTTTCTCACTTCCAATTGAATATAAAGAAGAAACAGATGAGTCTAGTCCGAAGAAAAGAATATTGGTTTGCTCTTTATTAGAGAAACCCAAAAAATTGCTAGCAACGATTCTGGTTGCGAATAACTTTATCAATATCGCTATTGTACTCTTATTTGCAACCTTATTCGATCCTCATTTTGAGCGTATCGACGAAACACTCGCCTTAGTGTTAAAAATTGGAGTGGCCACGTTTCTGATACTTCTTTTTGGAGAGATTTTGCCAAAAGTTTATGCCAGTAGAAATAATGAAAAGTTTTCTTTGTTTATGGCTTACCCTCTTGCTTTTCTAAGTAAAATATTTGCTTTGGTAAGTGTTCCCATGAGTGGTTTTTCTGAATTTATTCAGGAGAAATTAGGGAAAGAAAAGACAAATTTATCGGTAGATCAATTATCACAAGCTCTAGAGCTTACTTCCGAAGAAGAAACGACTAAAGATGAGCAAAAGATTTTAGAGGGTATTGTAGCCTTTGGAAATACGGATACAAAACAAGTGATGCAACCTCGTATAGACATCTTTGCCTTAGATGAAGAGGATAGCTTTCAAAGCATCATAAACGAAATCACTAAAAACGGATTTTCAAGAATTCCGGTCTATAAAGAAAATATTGATTCCATTGTTGGAGTGCTTTATATAAAAGATGTGCTGCCACATATCAGTAAGAAGTCTTTTAACTGGAATAATTTATTACGTGAACCTTTGTTTGTTCCGGAGAATAAAAAGCTAGATGACTTGTTATCGGAGTTTCAGGAAAAGAAAGTGCATCTCGCAATTGTGGTTGACGAATACGGAGGAACTTCAGGAATTATAACACTGGAAGATATTATTGAAGAAATTGTTGGCGATATAAGTGATGAGTTTGACGATGATGATCTGGTCTATTCTAAAATTGACGACAAGAATTATGTTTTTGAAGGGAAAACTACTTTGAAAGACATTTACAGAGTATTAAAGCTAGAAGATGAAAGTGTGTTTGAAGATGAAAAAGGAGAAGCAGAAACCATCGCAGGCTTTGTTTTAGAAATCTCTAAAGGTTTTCCGAAGAAAAACGACACAATAGATTTTAAAAATTATAGTTTTACAGTAGAAGCTTTAGATCGAAAAAGACTGAAGCAGATAAAATTGACTATTAAATAAATGAAAAAACTGCTCTGTATCTTTATTATCATTATTGCCTTTGTTTCTTGTAAAGAAGATCCATTGCCAAAGCCAAAGGCTTATTTGAGATTGGATTATCCTGAACCAGAATATATTGAGGTCAATAATTTGTGTAATTATAGTTTTGAAATGAATAAAATAGCCCAGATTAGTAATTCTCGATTTAAAGATAGTTGCTGGTTTGATGTAAAATATTCTAAAATGAAAGGGACCATTTACCTTACCTATCAGCCTGTGAATAATGATATTGATTCTTTATTGAGAGATACCCAAAATATTACTCAGGAACATATCAGAAAAGCTGACGAGATTGTTGAGCAGGTTTTTCAGGATGATAAGAATAAGGTATTCGGAATGTTTTACGAAGTAGGCGGGAATGCTGCTTCACAATCTCAATTTTACCTTACAGATAGTGTAAATCACTTTTTATCGGGTGCTGTTTATTTTTTCTCCAAACCGAATTACGATTCTATTTATCCCGCTTCAGAATATCTTAAAAACGATATTCGTCATTTAATGGAAAGTGTGCGTTGGAAAAACCTTGACAGCCTTAATTAGGCATCTCATTCTGAATCCATTTGTTAATCAGTGAACGTTCTTCTATTGGTAACTTGGCATCAGTAGGCATAGAAAATTAGGTTGAATTAATAAGAGTTAATAAGTCTTTTTTAGTCAGATCCAAATCAGCTGCCGGTTGCGGATTATTATGGCAGGTGATGCAATTATTAATATAATGTCTTTTTCTCCTGATGGAGTTTTAGGGTCGCATGCTTCTTTAGCCAATTTGTAGACATCATTAGTTTTTACTGGTCCTAAAAATGAGGTCTTTTTTTCATAAACAAATACGATTTGTCAAAGCAGTCAGGAAAAGAAAAGGGGATTTCCTGACTTGGAAAGTCGACTTCTCTTGCGGCTGTTTCGGCTAGGGTTGTACTGTAGCGCTTCCCTTTAACATCATATGAGGTTTGGTTTTGGGACTGGCTGCTAAAGTGTTCGTATAGGAGTTACAGGAAAGGCCATCTTTGGTAAAATGCAATTCCATAAACAGGGTTTTTGAACCGCCTTTTGCATCAAGAAGTCTGTAATAGGCTTCGTCATTTTGCTCTTTAGCTTTGTCAAGTACGAAAGCTTGTGTAATAAATTCCGTGAACATGGGAAGGGAAATGGCTCTATAATCAAAAGCAAACCATTGAAAATTAATGCAGCTACTTGGTTGCTTCCAATCCATTGTCCTAGGATTTTTTCCAAAAGGCTCACATTATTTTAAGAAATGTCTATTGGATTGATAATGCTCTCGATAGTCTTAAGCCTGTCTTCCGATTTAAATGACAAGCAGAAGAAAAGGGCTTATACAATTACAGGTAAAACAAATATTTCATAAGTAATAATTTATACCTCAAAATAATAACATGTTGAGAAGCTTTTTCTTGACCAAATCAAAAAAGCCGCTTTTAGCGGCTTTTACAGTTTATTTTGTAGGTTAATGTTACTCTAAGCTAGAGAAATCTTCAACTGTTTTCATGTTTTCAACAGTATATTCTCCAACCTTAGCTACCGTTTTAGTTAATTGATCAGGATTAACTTCTTCAACATCATACTCAACCATAGCGATTTTATTTTCAAAATCAACTTTAGCCGATTTTACTCCGTCCATGCCAGCAATTGTCTTTTCAATTTTTGCGGCACAACCTACAGCACAAGACATCCCTTCAATAGTAAACTCAGCTTTTGCATAAGTAGCATCAGGATTTAATTCTTTTTTCTTAGCTGGAGCTTCAGCAACAGGTAAGGTTTTTACTTCAGGAGTATGCTCTTTTTTACAAGCAATAGTTAAAGAAAAGACTAAAGCAACGATTCCGATATATTTTAAAACTTTCATAATGATCAATTTGTTTGTCAAAAATAAGGATTTATTGGCTACGAGATGCAATTTTAACGTTTTTATAAACTATACGTCTCGTGTGCTCAAAGAACCAAAAAACATAGTAAGAATAAGAGCGCCTCCTATAACGCAATAAACGATGTTCGCTTTTTTGTTATGAGATTTGATGAGTTTCTGAACTTTTTCATTGTCGGAATCATCTAAAAACAAGTTTGGGTTTCCGTAGAATTTACCACCATAAAATGAACCAAATGATTTGACCTGTCCGCGCGTTATTTTTCTTATGGCATCTCTGTCTTGTGACATACGCATTAGTAAAACGCAAACAGTTAAAAACAGCATGATATAGATGGCGACAAGTAGTTGTGTTTTGGTTATTTCAATCATATAACAAATAGGGATTTGAATCTTTTGTAAGAGATGAATTAAAACTTTAATTGCATCCAAAGTAAGCGATGATCTGAGATATAATATCTCAAATAGGCTTTGAAGTTTGCTTTAGATTCATTCTCATAAAGTTCAGGAAAAATAGCATTGTCAAAATCAAAAATACCTTGTGCTTTTATCTTAGATTTAATAGAGGGTAAAAAGGTGATTTGATCATACATTTTATCATTAGAAATATTTGAGTAAACTTTAGCAGAATGCTCTGGAAGTTTCAACCCTCTCTTTTTTAATGCTTCGTAAACAATATCCCCTTTTTCAACTTTCGGAATATTAAAATCGCCAAGGGCAATAATATTTTTAGAGAAGGCATGTTTTGATTTGTTTCTCAAATCAGCATAACGCCCAATTGCGTAGGCTTCCAAAGCTCTGCGCTCCAAATTTTTTTTTGTTTTTCCTCCTGAAAAAGAATGCACAGTAATGAGCATTAAGATGGTGTTTTGCCATTGAAATGAACAGAGAAACGGATTTCTGTCAAATCCAGTAAACTTGCTCTTAAATCCTTTTATTTTAATGTATTTGTGTTCTTTTGGAGGAATGCCTAATTCACCTACTAATTCCAGTTGTTTAATGGCTCTACTATTGTAAATAAAAACAGAGCGTTCATTATTTCCTCCTGTATCAGAAAAGATCAAATCGTAATGAGAAGGTAGTTCAGATTCCAGGGCTCTTAATCCCGATAAGTTGTTGTTTACCTCCTGAATGGCTATAATGTCAAACCAGCTCACAATTTCTGCTAATAGGGTGTAGTGTTCCCGCCATCTAATTTGCAGCCCTAGATTGGCGATATTCCATGAAGCAATTAAGAGTTGATCTTCTGATTTTTCAGGAATTTCCCTTTTGGACTTATGTTGTTGTAAAAAGTCGATTTCTTTAGCAACATCAAAGCTGAAGCTAAATTTTGGTTTTCTAAAGGTTGGCATTAAAATGTTGGTTAATGATTTAAAATTATGGATTTAAATAGGATATTCAAAAGTCAACAAAGAAAAAGGGTGAAAATCCTGTTTGGAATTTCGAAAAAAGAATTTTGAATTATGAAGTTAAGGTGGTTAAGCTAATTGTTGTTTTTCTAAAAAAATGAAGAGAAAGAGGAGGCCTAACCGAAACAGGTATTGATAAGGTATCATGATTCATCTGAGTTTTTTAGCTTTGGCAACTCAGTTAACCAACTATACATTAAAGCCGTAAATGATTCAATCATTTACGGCTTTTTATATGGTATGAAAAAGTTTTGTTAAGCAGATTTGCCGTTCGAGTTAAGTTTAAAGAACTTAATATAACTTTCCGGGTTTTCTACTGTCCCTCTTTCTGAAACAAGTTTAATAGTAATATTTCTTTCTTTAGCTTTTAAGGAAAAGTCTTCAAGAATTTCAATAACGTCATTGTCTAAGTAACGTGTTTTTCTTACATCTAATTCTAAGAAAGAATCTTGTGGTAAGCTATCTAATTCTTTTAAGATGGCTCCTTTATTAAAGAAAGTTACTTCTTCGGCTAAAGTCATTTTTAATTTTCCTTCAGCTAGGTTATCAGTTTCTTTGTTTAAGAAGTGAGAGTTTTGGTAACTCTTAATTAAGATAATTACAATCCCAACTGCAAGTCCAAGACCAATTCCAACTAATAAGTTAGTAAAGACGATTCCTGTTACAGTCACCATAAATGGAACAAATTGTTTCCATCCTAACTGATACATTTGCTTAAAGTTAGCAGGCTTAGCTAATTTATAACCTACTATTAATAATATTGCCGCTAATACTGCTAAAGGAATATTGTTTAATAATGAAGGAATCAACATTACCGAGATTAATAATAAGAATCCGTGAACGATAGCCGATAATTTTGATCTACCACCAGAGTTGATATTTGCAGAACTTCTTACGATTACCTGAGTAATTGGTAAACCTCCGATTAAACCAGATACAATGTTTCCTGCTCCTTGAGCAAAAAGCTCTCTGTTTGTTGGTGTTACATTTTTATGCGGATCTAATTTATCTGTTGCCTCTACACAAAGTAAGGTTTCTAAACTAGCAACTAAACCAATAGTAAAAGCTGTTACTAACACTTTAGTATTTAGTATTTCTGCAAAGTGAGGGAAAGGGAATTGTTTTAAGAATTCGTCTGTATTACTCGGCACAGGAACATTTACTAGGTTTTGAGTTGCAATCCCTAAATCACCACCTTTGGTAAAGAAATAGTATCCAATACCAACAGCTACAGCTACGATAGGTCCCTGAATAATTTGGAAAAATCTTCCTTTTTTAGATAATATCGCAGACCATAGTAATAAAATGGCTAAACCTACAACACCAATAATGGTTGATGAGGTTTCTACTTTACCTAAACTTCCGAAGAAATCGACTAACCCAAATCCTTTCACTTTAGCATCTGCGTGTCCGAAGAAAACAGGAATTTGTTTTATAAAGATAATAATTCCAATACCAGTAAGCATTCCTTTAATTACTGATGAAGGGAAATAATAACCAATAACTCCAGCTTTTAATACGCCCAATAATACCTGGAATACACCAGCCAACACTACGGTTACTAAAAATACTTGAAATCCAACTTCAGGTCCGAAATCGGCAGTAAAATCTTGAATCGCTACTAATACGATAGCCGCTAATCCAGCAGCTGGACCACTAACACCGATTTTAGAACCACTAATGGCTCCAACAATGATACCTCCAACAATTCCGGCGATTAGTCCACTAAATAGTGGTGCGCCACTGGCTAATGCAATTCCTAAACATAAAGGAAGTGCGACGAAAAATACAACGATACTTGCAGGTAAATCGTTTTTAATGTGTGAAAACATAAGTTTTTGTAATAAAATTTTAATAATAATTAAGTGTAAACACCTGAGCGCCTACTTAAAATAAAAATGGAAAGTGAACTATGATAATTCGGGAGGTGGGGTAATTACTTCTCTAATTTGAGAAGCTTTTTTATCCTTACTTTCTGATGATCTAGTAGCTTCTACGAGAAGTTTGTAGTTCGGAGTGTCCACAGTATTATTGAATAGCACTTTGAAGTCTAGCTCTAACATTTCTTCATTGTCTGTCTCGCTTTCTAAATCGATATGCTCAACTACTTCGTCAGTACCTAATAATTGACTACTAACAATCAAGGTGTTGGAGAACAATGCAAAAATTAATAAAAGGGGTATGATTAACCTCACGTTTAACTACTCTACTAAAAAACTAAACAACAAAAATATAAAAAACTGGACAATAGCCTTGTTTTTAACGAATATTTATGACTCGCAAGCCGCTGAACATTAATAATAATGGGCGATAGCGCTTATTTTTCATTCCCTTTTTATGGTATAATAATCTTGTCTGCTTTTTCTTTTGCTGCTGTTAATGTTGAGTATATAAATATGTAAAGCAAGAAATAGTAAAATGATAACAAGTAAGAGCATGTACTTAGTTTTTACTGTTGTTAAGTTAGGTTTTTTTGTTTTGATTTTTTATAAAGAAAAAGATAAGGTTTATCCATTTAAATTGCTGAATTTTGTTGTTCGTAAAATCAAGTATGCAAAACGATAGATTAAAGTGGATCTACCTGGCGATTCTCTCCATTATCTGGGGGAGTTCTTTTATCCTGATTAAGAAAGGGTTATTAGGGTTAACTGCTATGCAATTAGGTGCAGTTCGCATTATTTTTGCCGGATTTTTTTTATTCCTGATAGGTTTTCCGAGTATTAAGAAAATTCCGAAGAAGACATGGAAATGGGTGGCTATTTCAGGATTTTTAGGTACTTTTTTTCCAGCGTTTTTCTTTTCTTATGCTGAAACAGAGATAGACAGTTCTATTGCTTCCATACTCAATTCCTTCACTCCATTAAATACCTTAGTTTTTGGCTATTTAGTTTTCCAACTGAATTTTTCCAGACAACAAGTATTAGGTGTTGTTGTAGGTTTAGCGGGGACCTTATTACTCATTTTTGCTGGAGCTCAGGTAAATCCAGATCAAAATTACTATTATGCTTTATTTGTTTTAGCGGCTTCAATATGTTATGCATTTAATGTAAACATCATTAAGCGTTATCTTCAGGATTTAAGTGCGATGAGTATAGCTGTTGGGAACTTTTTAGTGATCATGATTCCTGCAATTTTCACGTTAATTTTTTCTGGCTTTTTTGATCAAGATGTTACTGAAAATGAAGTAATCATGGAGTCCCTTGGTTATTTGGTTTTATTAGCGGTGTTCGGAACCGGATTTGCCAAAATTATGTTTAACAAACTTGTTCAAATGGCGACTCCTGTATTTGCTACTTCAGTAACCTATACCATCCCGATTGTAGCTTTACTTTGGGGAATATTAGACGGAGAACGTTTAAATGTTTTACAAATCATTGCTGCCGGTATTATCTTATTAGGAGTCTATCTAGCTAATAAGAAGAAAAAGTAAAAGCGAAGTTAACTAAACTGTTAATGTTTTATTAGTTTGACGATTTGATTTATATCTCCACCAATTAATTTGATAATATAGATGCCTTGTGGGAGTAATCCAATGTCTAAGTTAATTTGATCTAGAAATTCATAATTATGTTGTGAAACTAATTGCCCGTTCAAATTAAGTATGTTAACGTGTAGCGCAGTAATTGTTTGACCAAGATTTATTGTGGTCTCTTTAGTTGCAGGATTTGGCAATAAAATAAATTCATTTGATACGTTATTAGGTGTACTCAAGACCATATTGTTTTCATATACCCTTGATGAACCCTCCCAAAGATGCAGATGGGGTAGTATAAAAGGGTATGCCAAAGTAACTCAGTTTACTAAAGCATTTAATTCAACATCAATGCCCTAACTGTCATTTGTTACGCCGCCTTCAATATTATCATCTATTAACGCCCATTGACTGTAGGATTGGAAAGACTTTAAACACACAATTATTAAATATACATGCTTCATTACTTGTATTTTTTCATCGAAAATATTTTTTTAAATAAAAAGGTAAGTCAAGATGACAATTTGGTATTAAAATGCTTAATAAAGGTACTAATAGCGTATTGGTAAATTAAGCTCACTAGGCTTGTATAAAATCAAAAAAGAAACACTTATGATTGGTTTTAAACGCTGTTAAATAAAGGGTTTAGATGCCAAAACATATCAAAAAGGCACTAATGTATATTGAGCGTTAATGCTATTATTCTCAAATATACTTAATTTTGATGTTGTAAAACTAACTACATCTATATACATTATCGCTAACTAGCTATTGTTATAAAACAAGCTGTCTATCTTAAACTAAAATTTACTTTAAGCTCTAGGGATACAGAAAAGATATTCCATATTGGAGGGGTTAAAGTATCTGGTAATGATAGATGCTTACGTAAAGCTATGCCTAACAATGAAAACCTTGACTTCTTAATATTGATAAAAGTGACGCTCATCTTGAGGAATATGAACTTGGAATAGAAGGAGCTTTACAAGAGAGAATATAAAGATACAGCGAGTCAAGTACCTCAATAACATTGTAGAACAAGACCATCGCAAGATCAAAAGAAGGATGGCAATTACAACAGGGTTTAAAGAATTCGAATCAGCACAAAGAACATTAGCAGGAATAGCAATAGTCCATATGATTAGAAAGGTTCAAATTAATGACACTAAATCTACTGTGTTTAAAATCTTCTGCTCTTTAGCAAGTTAAAACTTGACTTCTTGGTATTTTAGATTTTGATTATATTAATGTGACAGAAACGAAAAGCCTGAAGTAGTCTATTACTTCAGGCTTTTTTTAATATATGCGATTTTTTTATTTGAAGTCAGCTTCGCTTACACCTTCATTGAATTTTAAACTCTTAATTAGGGTGTTGATATTCATTGTACGTCCACCAGCCGTATTTTTCATAGACTGAGCAAATGGGAACTGAATGTCTTTAACAGTATCGTTTCCAGCATAACTAGAGATAGCGGTATAGTTATCATACCCTAATACAGTTGTGATTTTCTGTCCGTTTTGTTCTGTAGTATATTCTACTTGTTGTAAGAAACCAGAAGCGACATTGTAAAATCTATAGGTGTCTTTTCCTCCTTCAACTACTTTTAATTTGTATACATCTTCACCGTCAATTGTAGTTAAACTCTCTAAGCTTACATTTTTCATGTCATAGTGTAATTCTGGGAAAATAACATGTTCGCCTTTCTTTTCAGCAATTTTATCTGCAGAAAGATCTTGACGTTGTCCTTGTTGCATTTCATAACCTGAAGTACCATCGAAAACACTTTTCATCAATTCACCCATACCTTCAGCAACTAAACTAGCCGCTTCTTTATTGGGAGTCATTCTCTTTAAAGTGTAAGAAAGTTGCATTGGCACACCATCAATATTGGTATTACCAGTCATCACAACTGAGCTTACTTTTTTAGCATTTTCTTTTCCGCCAATAGCCTCTAAATACTTATCTAAAACAGTTTGAGCTGATACACCTGCAGGAATAGGCTTAGCGAAAGCAGGCTTTTCAGTTTTATTTCCGTATTTGTCGAAATACATGATTGGGATATTTAGTTTTTCTAAATCTCCAATTACTTCACTTCCTTTACCAGCGATAACAATACGAGCATTATCTATTGAAAAATATTTGTTGGCAACACGTTTAACATCGGCAAT
>JABSPN010000030.1:14031-15589 GCA_013214425.1 Flavobacteriaceae bacterium
ATTAATTGTTTAAATTACCAAATTAATAATATGCGGCAGCATAAGAACTAGAAACTTATTTAGTTAGAACCACTTTCTTATTCACAAGATCAATTGATTATGTAAATCTATTCTCATAAAATTTTCCTACTTGATTGATTTTTTCTAAGTAGGTTTCGTAAAAATCTGCTGGAAGATTGTTTCTTTCTGAATTTAATGCATAACGAGCGATGGTTTCAGCTCTTTCAAGAGCTAAAACAAAATCTCCAACGTATTTCGCCTTTGCGTTTTTAATCTGCTCTTCTGTTACATCCTTAGTTCTTATGTTAGTCATTTCTTTCAATGTTTCTTTAACCGCTTCAGCAGTAACTTCATTACGAATACTAGTAGAAGCGATAAACATTGAAGGGACATATTTTCTATATCCTAGAGAAGAACGCGCTCCATAAGTGTATCCGTGCTCTTCACGTAAATTTAAGTTCAACATACTGTTGAATCCACCACCTAAAATCTTGTTAGCGATTAATACAGCATGGTAATCTGGATCAGTCATTTCAAAATCAACAGTGCTCACCACACTTAATTCTGACTGAACAGCATTTGGCATGTCAACAAAACTGATTTGTTTGTATTGAACATTTCTAGGTTTAAGAAAAGATAAATTAGGAGGTAATCCTCTTTTCCAGTTAATGAAATACTTCGTTACTAATTCTTTAGCTTTGTCGAATGTAATATCGCCAACAATTACTAAATAGGCATTGTTTGGCGCGAAGAATTCAGTATAGTGATTTTGAATATCTTTAAGCGTGATATTGTTCACGCTTTGTTCAGAGGTGTATTCTCCGTAAGGATGTTTTGCTCCATATCCTAATAAGTCACGAACTCTTCTAGCAGCAGCTGGGACACTATTTTCATCAGATTTTAAGCCCTCAATTAATTTTGCTTTTTCTTTATCAAACTCTTCTTGAGTAAAGTTTGGGTGTAAAGCAGCATCTGCCATTAATTCTATTAATCTTGGGAAATATTTTGAAAGTCCGCTTACAAAAGCGCTTTCGTCTCCAAAGTTCATATTAGCTCCTAAGAAATCTACTTCTTCGTTAAAAGCATCTTTAGAGATGGATTTAGATCCATTTCCTAGTAAACTAGCTGTAAGCGCTTCGATTCCTTTTTTATCACCTTTTGCTTGAGGCGGATTGTCGATGGTTAAACTAGCTGAGAAACGTGGTAATTTATGGTTTTCAACAACCATTACTTTTAAACCATTAGTAAGTTCAAAAGTTTTAGGCTTATTGATGTTTATCTTTGGGGCAGGACCTGGTTTAGGCTGCTTACTTCTATCGATCTGTGCTTGCATTGTAAATGAAATTAAAAGCAATGCGATTGCATATATATATCTGGTTTTCATTGTATACATTTTTCTTATTGATCTTTCTTAGGTAAGTATTCTAATTTAAGACGCTGATTTGGATTTAAGTATTTCTTAGCAACTGTCATTAAATCCTCACGAGTGATGGAGCGGTAAATTTCAATTTCATTGTTGATTAAATTAGTATCGCCGTATAACATATAATAACGCGCT
>JABSPN010000300.1 GCA_013214425.1 Flavobacteriaceae bacterium
AAGATCGGGATATGATTTTGTAAATTCTGATCACGACTTTTTTGACGATCATGCTATGGCACATGGTTCTGTAGTGTCTCACGTAATTAACGACAAACTAAAAGAATATGATGTGCCTCATAAAATACTACCAGTAAAAGTAGCAGATGCTGCTGGAGTGGCTTCATATTTTGATATTGTTTGTGGTATGAGTTATGCTTTACCAAGATGTCATATGATGAATTTTAGTATTGGATGGCAAGATAATAGCGGATTTGACCCGGCAGATGATCCAATGGATACGATCATGAATACTTTGATATCAAATTATGAAGATAAAGTACTATTCATTACTTCAGCAGGAAATAGCGGACAAGACAATGATACACATCCGCATTTCCCGTCTAATTATCCAAACCCAAACATTTTAGTAGTAGCCGCAGCTAAGAATTCAGGTACTGAAGCTTGGTCTCTTACTAACTTTGGGGAGAATGAAGTAGATTTATATTCAGACGGATTCGGAATTAACTTCCTGGATATGGCTAATAATTCGTTGAGTTTCTCAGGGACTTCTTTTTCTACACCTCATATTGCGGCTATTGCGGCTAGAGTTCGTTATTCAACAGGCTTAACCAATCCTTTAGATATAAAAGCTGAAATTGTAAGTATGGGAATACCAGTGAATTACTCAGGTAAAGCAACCCTATATGATAGGTATGTTGCCAACTAAGTAAAATGAGAACATAATAAGTTGTATTTTTGGCAGACTAATATCCGAAAATACAACTTATTATGTTTTTAAGAGTTCTCATTGCTTTTACCCTTATGGGGGTGTCTCCACTGTTTTCTCAGAATAAATTATTGAGAGAAGTAGATTCGATTCATTCTTTGAAAATTGCCAAAGAGCAAAAAATTCAATTAATGAGTGAGTTAATTGAAGAAAATAAACAATCTAAAAACACAGAAGCCCTTAGTTTAGCTTATACAAACCTTGGTGTTTATTATTATGTATCAGATATACAAAAGGCTATAACGCTAACTAATCAGGCAATTGAATTCAGGAGAAAAGGAAAAGAAATTAATTATTACCAATTAAATCGCTGTTACAATAACCTGTCGCACTTTTATCAAACTAGCGGAAATGTCTTGGCTCAATATGAAATGTATAGGAAGGTAATTGAGAATCAGCAAAAAGATAAGTATACCTGTTCTGCTCATATATATCTAGCTTACTTTTATGCTAATAATGGTGATTATTACAAAGGGATACAGCACCTGAATTTGGTTAATGCCATTCCAGAGAAAAGTCAGAGTTTAATCGCCGAAACCCATGTAGCATATTTGTACTTATTTGGAGAAACTGGAACGCCAGAAAATTATCAAGATGAGATTAAAGTACATGCAGAAGGAGCTAAAGAGTTGCTGTCTTTTCTTAGAACAAGAGATTTGATTACCTATAATGCCAGCATGGGTAAGATTCATGAGTCATTAAAAGAATATGATGAAAGTGAACAGTACTATCATCAAACAAAAGAGCTGGTTGCTGCAATGAATGATAGTATAAACATTGGAGTTGTGTATAATAATTTAGCGGCCCTGAATTTTAAACAAAAGAAAAAAGAAACAGCTCAAACTTACCTCGATAAAGCTTTAAAAATTACGAATGCTCCCAGAGTTGTAGCTGCGAGTTATAATAACAAAGGTTTTTATTTAGATACCAATCAATCGATTGAAAAACTCCCATTCTTTGAAAAAGCAATTGTGGCTTCATTGGGTAAAAAAGATAATGGGGGCGAATTTAAATTACCAGATGTTGAAGAAATAAAGTCATCTGATGAAAAATCTTATGTTTTAAAGCATTTAATTGACTACGCTGGTTTATTGGTTACAGCATTTGAAGAAGAGTCTGATAAACAATTACTTATTAAGGCAAAAGAAACTTTATACCTCATTGATGAATTGGTATCTATTATTCGTTTGGAAAGTCAAGAAGAAAGGTCAAAATTATTTTGGGTGAATAAAGGAGTTGATTCTTATATGCTTGCTGTTAAAGTTTGTTATAAGCTTGGTCTTGCAGATGAAGCATTTTACTTTATGGAGAAGAATAAGTCATTACTTCTTTTAGAGAACTTAAAAGAAATTCAAGCGAAGTATGTGTATAGAATTTCTACTGAATTAACAAAAAAGGAAGTCGAATTAAAGTACGAGTTATTAAAACTTGAACGTGTTCTGAGAAAAGAACCAAAAAATACAGAAGCTCAGAACAAACTATATGATTTAAACGAGGAGTTTCGAAAGTTAGAGTCACAGATAAGAAATGAGCATCCAGAGTATATTCAGACAAAAAAAGAATTGAATATTATCTCATTAGAGGAGGCTATAGGGAGTCATGTTAATGAATCATCTAATTTAGTTCAGTATATTTTAAACGATAAAGAAGGTTATGCGATATTTTGTAGTCAGAAAGAGAAAATTTTCTTTCAACTTAAGAATATCCCAGAGCTGATAGATCAGGTAAAACAAATGAAACAATTGGTTTCAAGACCGTTATTGAATAAATCCGATCTTGAACAGTATGATCAGATTGCCGTAAGAATTTTCAAAACCTTATTTGATTTTGAAGGAGTAGATCGTTTACTCTTTAATAAGAAGCTAGTTGTGGTTCCAGATTTCGTGTTGTTGAATTTGCCATTTGAAGCTTTAAAAGTCAATGAAAAATCGGCCTATCTAATAGAAAAGGTTGAATTATCTTATTTGCATTCAACTTCAGTATTAGATTTAATCGAAGAGCAAGAAAGAAAAGAAGCAAGAAAATCGTTATTAGGGTTAGCTCCGATTAGTTTTTTGGATAAAAACTTAGTTAGTTTGACACGAAGTGAAGAACAAATGAAAACAATTTCCGATTTGTTCTCATCGGATGTTTTGCTAAATGATTTAGCGTCAAAAGAGAACTTCAAGAGCAGACTAGATGAATTCAAAATGCTACATCTGAATACTCATGCTGGTATAGATGAAGAAAGTCATAAACCGTGGATTGCCTTTTATGATCAAAAGTTGAGTTTAGATGAATTGTATACTTTAGAGAATAATGCAAATCTGGTGGTGTTAGATGCTTGTAAAAGTGCAGATGGAGAATTGGTATTGGGAGAAGGAGTTTTAAGTTTATCAAGAGGCTTTTTCTATAATGGAACTAAAAGTGTAATTGCTTCTCAATGGAATGCAAATGAAAAGGCTAATAATAAGATTCTTGTCGATTTTTATAAGAACCTTAAAAAAGGGAAAACAAAATCAGCAGCGCTCAGAGAAGCAAAGCTGAATTATATTAATGGACATCAATTAAGTGAAATATCTCCTTATTTCTGGGCTACATTTAGTCTAACAGGAAATACAGAATCAGTTTTCAAAACACCAATATACACCCAATTTGGATTCAAGGTCTTTTTAGGGTTTTTAGTACTGTTACTGTTTTTTATGGTGTATAAAAAACAAAGAAAATAATTGTATTAAACTAATGAATAAAGAGCGACTTTTTAGTCGCTCTTTATTTTTCGGGTAATGAATTTAGAAATATGATACTCTTTTATACGTGGAAGCCGAAAAGCGTATAGAGTAGGCATTATTTTTAAACTATAATAATTATGAAAAAATTAAAAGTGTTTTTTGGAATCACTCTGATGGCAGCGTTAATGGTTGTGGGATTATCATCTTTTGGTAATGCAAAAGAAGCCAGTATGGGACCAACCTGGGTAAAAAAATCATGTCCGGCAGGAATGGCAGGTTACAGATGTGTATGGGATGTTCCGGCTTGGCCAGATTGTCCAATTGCTATTACTGGTAAGTATGGAGTTTGGAATTGTGTTACAAGAAACTAAGATGAAGTTTTTTGGTATCCTATTCTTGATACTCATGAACATGTCGTGCTCGAAGGAATTCGAGCATGGCTTTTCATGCGATGAAATGCAAAACAAACAATGGGGTTTTAAAATAGTCGATTCACTTAGCTTGGGAGAGGAACATGAGTTTTATTTTAATGATTTTGCCATGGTAAAGAATAATAATAATAATAATAAACTCTATATCCCTTCTTATGGTTCTAAAAAAATATTGGGATTTGATTTGTTTAGTAAAAAACCTGTAGAAACAGTTAATTATGATTTTTTAAAAGCACCCATTCAGGACTTTTTTATTGATAAAAAAGAAGTCTACCTGTTAACAGATTATCCTTATCAATTATTGAAAGTTACGAATGGTAAAGTAGAGG
>JABSPN010000301.1 GCA_013214425.1 Flavobacteriaceae bacterium
TATATATCCGGGAGGCGCTCCAATCAATCGTTGTGAAGCATGTTCTGCACTGAATTCAGACATATCGAATCGGATATAAGAACTCTCATCCCCAAAAAGCAAACTTGTCATTGTTTTTGCCAATTCTGTTTTTCCAACTCCCGTAGGTCCTGCAAGAAAAACCACTCCACGAGGACGATTGTTACTCTTAGAGGAACCTATGCCCGTGATGGCTCGTTTTACAATATCCAACATGTGCCTTACAGAATAATCCTGACCTTTTACTCTGGTTCTGATATATGTTTCCCCTTCTTCAATCTTATTCCTATCAATTTTCATCCAGGGATCTTCTGTTACTCCTAATTTATATCGTCTCACAGCATCTGCTATATGATCTAAGGGAATTGATTCTGATCTTGCCAATTCTAGAATTGCCACCAAATCTAACAACAATAAGCTTTCAGTTTCGTCTACAAAGTCTTCGATAATTTGAGAAGCTTTTTCTTTATCTACAAACATTCCTTCGATTAGAGGAGCAACCAATCTTTTACGCGCAACATGATCTGGTTTACCAATGGGGATATGTCTTATTTTCGGGTTATTTACAATCATCCAGTCGGGAAGGTCTCCTTCTTTGTCTACAATCCAAATGATACTATTGTAAAAAGGTTTAGGAGGTGTTCCAAAAGGTCTTGTTTCTGTTTTCTGAGATAATACGTGTGCTTGACTAAAAGTATCATGTTCTACTTTTAGCAAGTTTTCAGAGTTCATAAGAAACTGTGATGCAAAATCAACTACAAGAGCAATTGGAGTTTCATGATACTCCACAATGTTTCTTAAAACCGTATCAAAGGTTTGCAAATTATTGTAAACAACATCTTTTTTTAATGGAATTCCGAGCTTTCTATATAAATCTTCTTTTTCTTTGGGTTCTCCTTCAAAAAAAGGAATTTCAAAACCTTGTAATGGGTTATAATAGACTACTTGAGAATATCCATAATTTTTTAATTCTATGTCAATGACATTTTCAAGTTTATGCCATCCGAAACCTCCCATGCTATTAGAGATAAGTTGTAAATCTTTTGTATTTCCAGAAAGGACAAACTGACTTTTCAAAGGAAGAAATCTTCGAAAATCCCTCAGCCATCTTGCTTTAGTGTCTTTCATTTTTGTTATATATATTGAGATCAAAAAATCACAACAATATAACATTTACTAATTATAATTTTATTTATTTTAAAATAAAATTTAATCTCCACTATCTAATAGCTCCATCGTATTTATTTTTTTAAAATGATACTTGATTTTTTATACTCTAAATAAATTAGGTATTATAGAAAACCCGATTTAAGTCTCCCTTAAAAACCGCTACGAATAAAACTAGAAAATAATTTAAAATTCATTCGTATGAAAAAAGCAGATTTACAGAATCATAGATCATCAAATTTTTAAAACGTCACGAATCGGACCTCTCGGTAAAACAGATTTGCTAAGAAGAAAGTATTAGCCCACAGACATTCTATAACTGGAAGAACAAATATGGTGGCATGAAAACACCTCAGTTGAAGAAGATGAGAGAGATGGAGGCTTAACTTAGTCGTTATAAACAGATGTATGCGGAATTAGCACATCAAAATTATGCCTTAAAAGATCTTCTCGAAAAAAAGCTTTAAAGTCAGCTGAGAAACGTAAACAAGCAACATATTTGATCAAAGAACATCAGTTGGGTGTACGTACTTCTTGTAAGCTTTTAAGTATGAGTACTTCTGTATATTACTACAAGCCTAAGGTAAAAGATGATGATCAGATTATTGCCTTGTTAGATCAATTGGCAGTTAAACATCCCACTTATGGATTTAAAAAGCTATTTCGGATACTCAGATTAAAGGGGTATGGATGGAATCATAAGCGAGTCTATCGTATTTATAAATTCATGGGACTTAATATAAAGCTTAAGCGTAAAAGAAGGCTTCCAGCCAGAGTTAAAGCACCGTTGTCTTTACCTATTGCTCAGAATATTGTTTGGAGTATGGATTTCATGCATGATAGCCTGACTGACGGTAGAAAATTCAGAACATTGAATATCATTGATGACTTTAACAGAGAAGCTCTTTGGATTACAATTGATACTTCTATCAATGCACATAGGCTTATCAGAGAGTTGGATAAACTAATCGATTATAGAGGAAAAACAGACGAGATACGAGTGGATAATGGTCCTGAGTTTACCTCAGTCACTTTTACATACTAGGCAGAGCCTATAACGTTAAGATTCGATACATACAACCAGGAAAACCAATGCAAAATAGCCTCATCGAACGGTTCAATAGAAGTTAGCGAGAAGAGGTATTAAATGCTTATTTATTTGATTCTTTATCGCAGGTAAGAATTTTAACTGAGCAGTGGATCGAACATTATAATCACGATAGACCTCATGAAGCCTTACAAAACCTGACACCAATACAATTTTTGGAACGATATGGAAAAGTTAGCTTTTCCATAAATAAAAACACTATATTTAAGCCTATTCAAACGTAGCTAATTTAGGGGGACTCACATAAATACGGAATTTATGATTGGAAAATTAAATCCATTAGTAAAACACAACGCTATAAAATGCTCGGTAATGCAGTCAGTGTTCCAGTTGTAAAATTAATTGCCGAAAGATTAAAATCATGTATCAAATCAATTTAAACACTATTATATGAACACAATATTAAAAACTTCACAGCATCCTAAAGATGCCATTACAGAAGACGGACAAAAGCTTCATATTGGGGACTTTTTTTATGTGATCTCAAAATATCCAAATGGGGGACTGTTGAAATCGACACCACTAAGAATGCGGTATCCTAATGATTGGAATGTATGCAATGCTAAAACATACTATAAGAAAGAGAACTGTTTTAAAGCCTGTCATGAAGAAAATCAACAGAAACAGTATTTGTACTAAAAGAAAACCCTTGATACCGACTGGTATGATTTGTATTTACAGTTGATTAAATATTTGTCAGCAGGACGAAATAAAGATTTGTGATTAATTAAATGAATTTTAGTTGTTCTGTACCTTAGTTATTTGTTAATATCTTGATTAATTAGAGTAATCATCTCATTGATGTTTTCCTTAATATTTAATAAGCGATCATATTGAAATTTTGAATAAATTATATAGTTTGAAAGCATATTCTCAAATTCTTTGTTTTGTAATAGTTCTTTAGAATTCCATTCGAAATTAGATTTCGGAAATTCATAATTAATTTTAGGATTATAATTTAAGAATGGAATAATACGTTTTCTATAAGGTATTTGTTTTGAATAAAGAGGAGTTTTTACTTGTAGATCAAAATGTGTCAATATTTGGTCAACTTCTTTTAACTCATCCATAAATTTATTCCAGTTAGAAATATGTTTTCTTAGGTTTCTATTTTGTATAATTTCCATTTTCCCAGTAAACAAAATCTCATTTAATGTTCCTGATTCAGGAGAAAAACCAGGTGAATAAATATGATCTAAAGTTAGTCGCAAAAAATTATCTTCTGAAATATCTTTTTTAAAATGAATAACATCAAGTAAAATAGAATCTCTTTCTTTATATGATTTGTTTTGTAATATTTTTTCGTTGAGTTGGACTAAAGCAGATTCTAAGTCAGACTTTAGACTTATTAAAGTACTTTGTTCGATATTATAATTCTTTCTATTTTCATTCCAATTATTAATCTGTAAAGCAATAAGAATACCGGTAACGATAAGTAAAATCTCACCAATTACATATTTAAAATACTTTCTAGTTTTATTTTCCAAAAATAAGTTTTGACGATTTTTTTAAAGAATTTTATCATTGGTTTAATATATTGTTTTCCTAGATTTTAGTTACACGAAGTATCCAGATGCGTATTGTAAATAAGTGTTATTGTATTTTATTTTTTTTCTCGTTTTAATTTTTCCTGAAGATCGGTGTTTTCTTTTCCATATATGTACTTGTCAATCCATATTTTAGCTTCCAATTTTAATATGGATTCGATATTATTCATATCAGCTCCGTCATAGTAATAATTCGCTCCAATGTCTTCCAATTCCCACCATCCGTGATATAAAAGATAAAATTTCATTATTCTTTTGTCATAGTCGTTATTTAAACAAACTTTACTTAATGATTTCAGATTTTCACGTATTGCCTCATTTTTCAATATTTTTATCACTTTTCATTATTTTTGAAACTATATTACTTTCGTAGCTGTCCTATTTCTTTCAGCC
>JABSPN010000302.1 GCA_013214425.1 Flavobacteriaceae bacterium
GATTTAGAACTTCATATGAATTCTCTGCAAAGAGAAGTAAAAGATGCACTAGATACTTTAAAAGATAGAGAAAAAGATGTTATAAAAATGTATTTTGGAATTGATAGAGAATATGCGTTAACATTGAATGAAATTGGAGAAGAGTTTGGTTTGACAAGAGAACGTGTTAGACAAATTAAAGAAAAAGCGATTAGAAGATTAAAGCATACTTCTAGAAGTCGCATTTTAAAAACATATTTAGGGTAACCTAAGACGATTATGAACAGTATTAACTGTTCGTTTTTTGATTGATGATGAAAACTCCCGATTTTTCGGGAGTTTTTTATTTTGAATATGTACTTTTGTACAAACACGCAACTATGGATTCAAAACTTATCGCTCCTTCAATTTTAGCTGCCGACTTCGGTAATCTTCAACGTGATGTAGAAATGGTCAATAAAAGTGATGCCGATTGGTTTCATATCGATATTATGGACGGAGTTTTCGTTCCTAATATTTCTTTCGGAATGCCCGTATTAAAAGCCATTGCACAACATGCCAATAAAACTATCGACACGCACTTAATGATTGTTGATCCTGATCGATATATCCAAACATTTGCTGATCTGGGATGTGATGTACTTACAGTACATTACGAAGCTTGTACACATCTTCATAGAACATTACAAGCGATTAAAGCAGCAGGAATGAAAGCAGGAGTTGCCTTAAATCCACATACTAATGTTACCTTACTTGAAGATACTATTCAGGATATCGATTTAGTATGTATCATGAGTGTTAACCCAGGGTTTGGCGGACAATCATTTATTGAGAACACTTATGCTAAGGTGCGTCAACTCAAAGAAATTATTGTTAACAAAAATGCGTCAACTCTAATTGAAATAGATGGTGGAGTAAGCGATCAAAACGCAAAAAAATTAGTTGATGCTGGTGCAGACGTTTTAGTAGCAGGAAGTTTCGTTTTCAAATCTGAAAATCAATTAGCAACTGTCGCTAATTTAAAAAAGGTGGCTAACAGTTAATACCCAGCAAATCTAAAATTAAACATCTGTCTTAGCTTGTAATATATTTCAGGAAAGTAGACTTTAAAGTCTTTAGGAGACTCAATAAAGTTTTCTACAACTACGGCCAGAAACTCAAATTGGTTGGTAAATGCATAGTCTCTAAAATAATCAGATTCAATCATTTTATCTCTTACGTTTCTCAGTTTTAATATCTCCTGAAGTTCTTTAAATCCGTCCGAGAAAATGATAGAAGCTGTATCACCACTTTTCAAACTATTTAGATGAATGGCATGTGTAAATTCATGGATACCTAAATTTAAATTATCATCTTCAATAGCGTATCCTTCTTTAAAATCTTTCCAGGAAAAAACCAAAGCTTTTACCATAGGATTAAACTCTCCCTTATGATTGGCTTTATTAATTGTCGAGTAAAATACATCAGGATAAATAATGATTTTTTCTACTACATCAAGCAAATAATTACGCATCCCAAAAGTAAGCATTACAGCAGTGGCAGCAATCAAAACTTTTTTCTCATCATCAACAAAAGATCCGTCTCTACCTATAAATTCTTTGTCATCTATAAAACAGGCTACCCGATGTTCAAAGTAACTTCTGTGTTTTCTGGAAAGTTTCTTATAAAACGAAAACTGCTGAACTAAAATTAGTTTCCTATTAGGCTTTAACGTTCTCTTTTTAAGATAAAAATGGACAAACAAAGGCCTTTTAAATGTATTCAAGTAAAGTACATCTATGATCTTAAAAAAGAGAAATAAAACCATAGCAAGTACCACTATGACTATAAGTGCAGCAATGATCATGAATATTTCTGAAGGTTTCTCAACCCAGTTAGTTTTAATGAGCTTAAATATACTATTTAATACTCATTTATCTGGCTTTTAAGGAATGCATTTAAATAAAATTGAACAGGACAGCACAAAAAGAGGTCTTAAAGCATTTTAAAATATTGAATGTTAATATTCGTGATTACTGGATTTTCCTTTTCTAAGCAATTATAAATCCAAGGCTACCCCATTCAATTCTAGTATAAATTTAAACTGAAGACACTAATAAAAAAAAGGGCATTTTATGAGTGTGTTATTTTTTTTTATAAGTGTGTCAATTCATCTTCTTTTTTTGAGATAAATAAAGGTTAACAAAAGAAAAAGGGTTCTAAAAATAGAACCCTTAACTAAAAACTTACTATCAATAAAATTGAATTAAACTATCAAAACTTATAATTATAACGCATATTTGTTGAAAATAGTATCTTTTATCTGAAACTTATATTTCAAGCTTTACAACATTGATATTCTTTTCTGGGTCATCCAACCTAAATACTTTTATTGTTCGCTTCTCATTTGCCTTCCCATAGTTTTCGAAAACAATCAATTTTACATAAACGGATTTTTGATTCACGACTGGCGGATTGATTAAATATTGCATATTAAAGCTCCATTCTCCTTTATCATCTTTAGTCAAAAAACTCTCTTCTAAAGCAAAGCCTTGCTCCTTCTCTCTCCTTATCCTTTCAGGATCTCCTTCCTTTGAATGTGACCAGGTAAAATGGTGTTTCTTAGGATCAACAACCTGAAGGTTAAATTCAGCATCCAAATCATTCCATTCAATAGTTACCCGATAATCCAAAAGATTCTCCCTTTCCAGGTATTCTTCCTTAGTATTCTTAACATCTAATAAACTCCTGTGCTTATTGATTAAATTTTCGTATTCATTCTTAATCGTTTTTTTCAATCCAAAATTCTCATTCTCTGAGACCTTTTCATTTCGAATCATCGCATCATAAATCTTAAAGGCTTTTCTGTGCTCACCATTAAAATGATAGGCTTGTGCTAAATCTCTATAAGCTTGAAAGCTTCCTGATGACAAAAACATAATACGATTAAAAACTCTTAAAGCATCTTCAGTGCGATTTCCCTCCTGATATTTATAAGCAATAGCTTTTAAACTAACTATATCATCCTGAAAATTCTCTTCGGCATCTTTTAATACAATACGTGCTAATTCATCAGCATTTTTATCGTCTAAAACATCATAGATATCTACATAATAGTTCAAATTAGCTTTATTATTAGTCTTTCTTTCATTATATAAATTAAAGGCTGCTTCCAAACTTAAGTTTTCGTAATCTTGCACATAACTTTCTTTAGTAATGTCTTCTAAAGCAATAGTCTCTCCTTTAAACTTCTCTGTATAATTTTGAGACAATCTCTTCTTGTATAGAAAAGGATTATTTACCGTAATAATTTCTATGGCACCATTTACACCAAGCGTACCATATCTGGCAGTAGCTTGTATTGACCTCAATACATTAATCTGTTCAACTAAGTTTACATCTAACCAATAATCTATAGATAATGTGGGTCCTGTAGCTTGAGTACTTAAATTTTCCTGACCTTGAGGAACTCCATCCACTACAATTAACACTCCCGTTTCTCCATTAATCGTTTGAGCGCCCATCATTTGAAACCTACCTTTAATCAATTCAGAAACATATAATGCTCCCCTATTAAATTGATCTTTCCTAAATGACCTCGATGAAAATCCAGAACCCTTTGAATGCTTTCTTCCATAGGGACCAACTATATAATCTTCTTCTTTTTTCTGAACTTTTACCATTACTTCATTCAACGACTCATCAGTATCGGTCATCAACACCGTGATTCTCCTATTCGAAAAATCGCTAAAATAAACATCTTCTTTCCCTAGATATTTAAACACCAACGTTTCGCCTTGTTTTACAGCTATCTCAAAAAGACCATTATCATCAGTAGTAGTTCCTCTCTTTTTCCCTTGTACTAGTACACTTACTAAAGGTAATGGGCCTGAATCATCTTTTACATAACCTTTAATAATGATTTCTTTATTCCCATTTACTGGTTCTTGAAAAACTACTTCACCAGAAAAACTCAACTCAGGAGTTAACAAGAAAAAGAGTAGAATAATTGGCAATATTTTATAATTTAATTTCATGATTAAAGACAATTTATGTGTAACTAAAACTTTAATAACTATTGATTAGTTAAAAAAAAATCAATATAAGTTACCCAATTAATCGATTCAAAATGTTTTTTTAACACAAAATAACATTCGTTTTTCATCACTTATTTAAAAACGTTCATAATAATTACGCTTTAAAAGCCCTCATTAAAGCTTGTCTTTATACTAGATTACTCTCAGTCAATACAGAGGGTATATGAAAAAAACACT
>JABSPN010000303.1 GCA_013214425.1 Flavobacteriaceae bacterium
AAAAACACTCATCACTTAGTAGCATTAGAGATTACCGAAAATAGCGAAGCTATTCATAAACATCAATTTCAGTTAAATAAGCCAATTGCCTTGATTGTTGGAGACGAAAATTTTGGAATATCTGAAGCTATATTAGCCCAATGCCACGCTACAGTTCATATTGAAATGTTTGGTCAAAATTCTAGTATGAATGTCGTTCAGGCTTCTAATATTGCGTTATACGAAATCGCAAAACAAATTCAGAATAAGGAGTGATCATTGGATTTTGTAAACATTTTAATTCCTTAACTACTTTCTCCTGAACTCCTTTTTCCTTTCTTCTTAATTAACTTATATTTGTTTGAAATCATCAATTAGTTTAGACTTTGAATAATCCAAACTCAAAAGAAATCAGCAACGGAATATTAAGAGCACTTGGTATAATATTGGGTATTTGTGCTGTGTTATTCTTTCTTTATAAAATTAGCTCTGTTTTGATTTATTTGGCTATTGCTGCCGTTATTTCATTAATAGGAAGACCTATTATTCTTTTTCTTAGAAACAAGCTGAAGTTTAAAAACACGTTGGCTGTTGTGGTGACTATGGTAATTTTACTTGGAATTCTATTTGGTACCGCCTCTATGTTTGTTCCGATTATTGAAAGTCAGGGAAAAAACTTAGCCCTTTTAGATTATGAAGGATTAGAAGAAAATGTCAATCACTTAGCTCAAGAAATCAACTTATATTTTGCCGATAGAAACATCGATTTGTTAGAAGAATTCCAGGATTCAGATTTGTTATCAAAAATGAATCTTGACGCTATTCCTAACTTTTTAGAAACAGTTTTTGGAATGTTGGGAAGTTTGAGTATCGGACTTTTCTCTGTTCTCTTTATTTCATTTTTCTTTTTAAAAGACAGTAAATTAATGACCGATTCAGTTATGCTCTTGATTCCTGAAAACAAGCATCGTAGAATCTTAAAGTCTTTCAGTAAAATAAAAGACTTATTATCACGCTATTTTATTGGATTGGTAGTACAAATACTGATTCTTTTTATTATTTACACCATCGTATTATTAATCTTTGGAATTGAAAATGCCATAGTGATTGCTTTCTTATGTGCGCTATTAAACCTGATTCCATATGTAGGACCATTAATTGGTGGCGCATTGATGTTGGTATTAACCATGACAAGTAACTTGGGAGCCGATTTCCAAACAGTTATCCTTCCGAAGACCATCTATGTTATGATTGGTTATGTCATCGCTCAATTAATCGATAATTTCTTTAGTCAACCTATCATATTCTCCAATAGTGTGAAATCGCATCCATTAGAAATCTTCTTGATTATCATGATTGGCGGATTGTTATTTGGTGTTATTGGAATGGTTGTCGCTGTGCCAACGTACACCGCTGTTAAGGTAATTGCAAAAGAATTTCTTTCTGAAAATAAAGTCGTCAAGTCAATAACGAAGGATATTTGATTAGCTCTTGAATTCACTTATTTTAAATACTGAAGTACAGGAGTTTATCAACACCCACTTAAATGATGACACACATCGTTTACTGTTGGGTAGAGAAGTATTTAAGGGCATTTCCAATCAGGAACTAGTAGAGCAGATTGAAAGTAAAAGAAAAACCAAAAATAAATTACCTAACTGGTTTTCCGGAGACAATATTTATTATCCTAAGAAGCTTAATTTAGAACAAACTTCTTCAGAAACTACAGCAGCGTTTAAATCAGAGCTTCCTGTTCTAAGAGGTAACAGATTGGCAGATTTAACAGGTGGTTTAGGAATTGATAGTTATTATTTCTCTAAACAATTCAATGAAGTTACTCATTTTGAAATCAATACTGACTTATCGGAAATTGCGTTACATAATTTCAAACAATTGGGATGTGATAATATCAATTGTATGGCTCAAGATGGAATTGATTATTTAAAAGCAACATCGGAAACATTTGATGTTATTTATGTTGATCCCTCCAGAAGAAATGATGCCAAGGGAAAAGTAGTATTATTGAGTGATTGCGCACCAGATGTTAGTCAGGAAATTGATTTTTTACTTTCAAAAGCTAGGCAGGTTGTTATAAAAACTTCTCCATTACTAGACATTTCTAATGGAATCAGAGAACTCAATTCCGTTAAAGAAATTCATGTAATTGCTGTAAATAACGAAGCTAAAGAACTACTATTTATTGCTGAAGCCAATTATTCAGGAGCTATACAAGTCGTGACGACCAACTTAAAAAAAACCGATACTGAGGAATTTAAATTTATTTGGGGTGAAAAAACTACCAGAAGGTATTCCCTTCCTCTTAATTATCTGTACGAGCCCAATGTAGCTATCATGAAATCTGGAGCATTTCATCAAGTGACTAAAGCTTTTACTGTTCAAAAGCTACAAGAACATTCACATTTATACACCTCTGAAACACTAGTATATTTTCCTGGTCGGACTTTTATCATCAAGGACGTTATCAAGTATCAAAAGAAAATCATTAAGAAACAATTCGGAGGTTCTCAAGCCAATATTGCAACTAGAAATTTCCCAAAAACCGTGGCCTATTTAAGAAAAGAGTTGGCTATCAAGGATGGTGGAGATAGGTATTTATTTTTTACTACTGATCTAAACAATAATAAGGTGATGTTACTTTGCGAAAAGTAATTAATCACAATCCCAGGTAAAATTTTCGACTTTATTTTGTGAGCCACCCAGATGATTAAAATGCCACCACTCTGTACGAATTGTCCAAAAACCGTGTTTTATCATGATATCGGTTAATAATTTTCTATTTGCAATTACTTCTTCTGAAAGCTCAGTATAATCCCGATGTGCCTCTTTACCAAAATGATCGAAAGGTGTCCCCATATCAAGCTCTGCTCCTAGCGAATCTACTAAAGTAATGTCTACAGCACCTCCTTTATTGTGTATAGAACCCTTTGCTGGATTTTGAATATAACTCGGATTGGGATAAATTTCCCACATTTTTTTCTGAACATCTAAAGGTCTGTAGCAATCAAAGAATTTGATGCGATACCCTTTATCTTTCAATTCATGGTTGATTTTTAGTAATACCAATGCAGTCCTTAATCGGGTATAACAAGCTGTACAATCATAAACTGCTTGCTTTAAAAAATTGTCAGCAGTAGCATATTTTAAATCAAACACAAAATCGTCTGACAAATGTTCTAAATTCACAAAACTATCTAAGGATTTTGAGTTCAGTAATGACTCCTTATTCAAGTATGAAATACTGCGAATACTGATCAAACTGTCTAAAACTACAGCCTTATCAATATGAGTATTTAATTCCTTATTAAGAGTATTAACCTTTTCTTTTTTATCCTGAATAGTTTGTTTTAATTCGGTATGATCTTTATGACACGAACCAAAAACAATTAGAATTAGCGTACTATATAAAAAATATGTTCTCATATGAAATCTGGCTAAAGATAAGTAGAAATAAAAAGAAAGCCTTACTTTGAGGAATTAAGTAAGGCTTATCTTAACCAAAATATTTACCGAATAAAATATTGAAAATTATCTTTTCTTATTTTATGGTGCTAATCTAGCATTTATGAACATTTCTTACTTAGGATTTTTATCGCTTTATGTATTGATTCATGGAATCAGTATAAAATAAGTCGATTAATAACGATATTAGCACTATTAAGTCAATTTTAATAAAACGAGAATGAATAAAAACCGAATCATCGCCATGAGTTTTGCTATACTATCGGTGATCACTTTATTGTATTGTACTCAAGAATATCATCTCGGTTTTTCTCCTGATAGTATTTCGTATAGAGATGCTGCGCAAAAAATTATAGAAGGTGATGTGATTACTGATCGCTACGGTAATATTATAAACAGATGGCCTCCAATTTATTCCATATCTATTGCTGGTGTATCTACACTTTTTAATTGTGGTGTGTTAGAGGGAGCAACGTATCTAAATTGTATACTGATTTTTATTTTATTCTTATTGTTCAACAAGTCGATTATACGCTTTGGGATTTCGGTTTCACTTCAACTTATTCTAAACCTTAAATTGTTATTTTCTTATCTGTTTTTCCAGTATTTAATGTATTTTTTTCTAAAATATCCTAATGAGTCCCTTTATTTGCAAAACCGAAACTACATAATTACGAAACGTAATTATGTAGTTATCGAGCCTTGAACTTGAGGGTCGGTGGCCATAGAGAACGTGTCACCGGAGCCCTAGCCAATGGTGAAACAGA
>JABSPN010000304.1 GCA_013214425.1 Flavobacteriaceae bacterium
GCATCACAACTCTATCACGATGCTCAGGAAATGATTGATAAAATTATTGCGAAGCAATTACTAAAGCCCAAAGCGGTTTTTGGTTTGTTTGAAGCCAATTCGGTGAATCATGATGATATTCTAGTGAAGAGTAAAGGGAATGAATTAGCAGTATTCAGGACTTTGCGTCAGCAGTTAAAGAAAAGAGAAGGCATTCCTAACATTGCTTTAGCTGATTTTATTGCTCCTGAAAGTTCTCAGAAGCAAGATTATATAGGGTGTTTTTGTACAGCCATTTTTGGAGCCGACGAATTAGCAAATTCCTATAAAGAAAAGCAAGACGATTATAATGCGATTTTGGTACAAGCTATAGCCGATCGTTTTGCTGAAGCCTTTGCAGAATACCTACATGAAAACATCCGAATCAAACATTGGGGATATGCTGCTCAAGAGCAGTTGAGTAACGATGAATTGATCAAAGAAAAATACAACGGAATAAGACCAGCTCCAGGTTATCCCGCTTGTCCAGATCATTTAGAAAAAGAAACCATTTGGAAACTATTACAAGTAGAAGAAAATATAGGAGTGAGTTTAACAGAAAGTCTGGCTATGTGGCCTGCTGCTGCTGTATCAGGATATTATTTTGCCAATCAGGAATCGAAATATTTCGGTTTAGGTAAAATTACCGATGATCAGGTGAAAGATTACGCTTCAAGAAAAAACATAAGTTTAGAAAAAGCAAGAAAGTGGTTGCATCCCAATCTTGCCATTTAAATCAGAAAAATGAAAGTAACCGAACATCTAGAAAATAGTAAGAAAACCATCTTTTCTTTCGAAATTCTGCCACCTTTAAAAGGGCAAAACATACAGTCAATATTTGATAATATTGATTCGTTAATGGAGTTCAAACCACCTTTTATAGATGTAACCTACCATCGAGAGGAATATGTGTATAAAGAATTAGATAATGGACTTCTAAAAAAGCAAGTCGTTAAAAAAAGACCGGGGACAGTAGGTATTTGTGCTGCCATTCAGAATAAATATCATGTAGACGCTGTACCGCATATTTTATGTGGCGGATTTACCAAAGAAGATACAGAGAACTTTTTAATAGATCTAGATTTTCTGGGAATTGATAATGTAATGGCCTTACGTGGTGATGCGGTAAAAACCGAAACCTATTTTAAACCTGAAAAAGAAGGACATCATTATGCCAGTGAGTTGGTCACTCAAATTCAGGAGTTAAATCAAGGGGTTTATCTGGATGAAGAAATTCAAAACACTTCTGAAACAGATTTTTGTGTAGGAGTAGCGGGCTATCCAGAGAAACATATGGAAGCGCCAAGTTTAGATTCAGATATTCACTTTTTAAAGAAAAAGATCGCGAATGGAGCCTCATATATTGTGACACAAATGTTTTACGATAATCAAAAATATTTTGAGTTTGTCGAGAAATGTAGAGCAGAAGGAATTACCATTCCAATAATACCAGGCTTAAAGCCCATTGCAACGAAAAAGCAGTTGAATTTATTACCCCATCGTTTCCATGTTGATATTCCAGACACCCTAATCAAAGAGGTGATTAAATGTAAAGATAACAAAGAAGTGAGAGAAGTAGGAATCGAATGGTGTGTCAATCAATCTAAAGAATTACAACAGGCAGGTGTACCTATTTTACATTATTATTCTATGGGTAAAAGTGATAATATCCACGCTATTGCTGCTCAGATTTTTTAAGTAATGAATTAATAAGAGAATGAGTTAATGGGTATTTAAAATTCATAAGTTGCTAAATCGTAACTCTTCAATAGACAATCTTAATTCGAATGTGATTTTCAGATACATGCCAGACATTAAATCATTATTTCAGTAAATCATTTCTTCATTGTTTTATATTTGTGATCGATTTATGAGAACACTATACTTAATTTTATTTGTTTTCACTTGTTCGATTGCTTTAGCACAAGAGGGAACCAAAGAGAAAACCAAAGCGTCTTCTGTAGATGTCAATTATTTCTACGGAAACATCGCCAATCATAATCCAGATATCTTGCACCTTATCACTGGACATCCAGAAGGCATTATCGTAAGTTGGAATCAAAAAACATTTGGGAATGAAGCTTGGGAAGCTCGTTATAATTATCCAGATGTGGGGTATTCTTTTATTTATCAGGATTTAAAGAATGAATACTTAGGCGATAACCTTGGATTATATGCCCATTATAATTTCTATTTCCTGAAACGAAATTTGGTGTTTAGAATCGGACAAGGTTTAGCCATTGCTTCAAACCCTTATGATAAACAAGAGAATTTCAGAAACATTGCTTTTGGTTCTAAGATACTGAGTAGTACTTATGTGATGCTGAATTATCAAAAAGAAAATCTGTTTAATTCAAGATTCGGAATCCAAACAGGATTATCCTTAGTGCATTACAGTAATGCCAACGTAAAAGCTCCCAACACCAGTGTGAATACGATAGCTTTTAACTTTGGAGTCAACTATAATTTAGACGATGTTTCAGAGATAGCGTACAAACCTTTAGAAGAATCAGGAGAAAAATTCACACAGCCTATCAAATACAATATTGTTTTTCGTTCAGGAGTAAATGAAAGTGATGTAGTGGGAACCGGACAATTCCCATTTTATGTGTTTTCAGGTTACGCAGATAAAAGATTAAGTCATAAATCGGCACTACAATTAGGAACAGATGTGTTTTTATCTCAATTCCTGAAAGAAGACATTAAATACAATGCTGCAGCATTTCCAGATAGAGACATAGATCCAGATTCAGATTATAAACGAATCGGGGTTTTCGTCGGACATGAATTGTTTATCAATAAAATGTCATTAGTTACGCAAATAGGATATTATGCGTATTTGCCTTATGAGTTTGAAAGTAGCGTGTACCAACGTATCGGTTTAAAACGATATTTTGGAGAAAAATGGTTTGGTGCTTTAACCTTAAAAACTCATGCTGCTAAAGCAGAAGCCTTAGAATTTGGAGTTGGAATTAGATTATAAATTGAAAGAGATGAAAAAATTATTATACATATTACTAATAAGCGCTTTTATCTCATGTGAAAGTGTGACAGATTGTTTTCAATCTGAAGGAAGTTTAGTTCAGGAGGAAGTAACCGGATTAGCTTCATTTACAAGAATATTAGTCAACAGAGATGTGGAATTAATTCTTACAGATGGACCAGTAGAACAGGTAACGATTGAAACAGGTGATAATTTAATTGACGGAGTTACTGCTGTTGTTTCAAACGGAGAATTAATTCTTACAGATGATAATACCTGTAATTATACAAGAGATTACAATGTAACCAAAGTATATGTGACGGCTCCTAATATAACTGAAATTAGAAGTTCGACTCAGTTTCCTGTGCGATCTCAGGGAACGTTGACCTATCCTGAATTAAGACTGATTTCTGAAGACGATACCAATTCAGATTTTAATAATGTAGGGGATTTTTACTTGGACTTGAACTTAGACAGGTTAACTGTAACCAATAACAATCATTCCAATTATTTTATTTCCGGGACAGCCAATTATGCAAGAATAGTTTTTGTGTCTGGAGGAGGAAGATTTGAAGGTGCTAATTTTTTATCGCAGGAAGTCAGTATTTTACATAGAGGTTATAACGACATGATCGTCAATCCGATTGCGGATATTAATGGAGAAATCAGGAGTACTGGAGATGTAAGAGCTCAAAATCAGCCACCAGCTGTAGCCGTTGAGGAGTTTTATACTGGACGACTTATTTTTGAATAAAAAAGCTGTTTAATCCAGAAGACAAAACAGCTTTAGTAAGTTTTTTTTATACGATTTATTATTCCATATTTAATAAGACAGGTAAAATAAATGGAACCGCCACATTTTTACCAGAATGTTGAGCAGGAGTCATTCTAGGGAGTAAGTTTACAATTCTCTCCGCTTCCTTGGCTAACGCAGAGTTTGATGTAGATGCAGTTACGTCACTAACCTCACCTGATCTGCTAATAACAAAAGCAATTTTAATTTTATGATTTCCAGATAAGTTTTGAGAATTTGCCACTTTTTTATCAAAATTATTCATGACAAATTCAGAAACTTTAGTAGTAAAACAACTAATATTTTCTTTTTTAGACAAGCCTTCACATCCAGGATATACTGGGGTCTTTTCAGCAACACCGAAAGGGATTACTAATGAATCGGCTACTTCTTCAAAATATGGGCTGTTCATTCCATCAGGCATAGT
>JABSPN010000305.1 GCA_013214425.1 Flavobacteriaceae bacterium
TTCTATGCCATGCGCGGATTGGCAATGTATCAGTTTTTGGCCATTCCTTTAATTATTCTTCTGTTTAGCAAACCCAAAGATTTAACATTGCTATTTAAAATATGGGGCGTTCTATCCATTCTTGCAACTCTTAAAGGATTACAACAATATTTTTTTGGTGTCGATGCCTTTGAACAACAGTGGCTGGATTCTGGTGCACATAGAACCCATGTCCTCTTCGGAAAATTGCGCATTTTTTCATTTTATTCTGATGCAGGACAATTTGGTGGATCGCAAGCCCATACAGCATTAGTTTTCGGAATTATGACCTGCTTGGCTCGCTTAAAAAAACAAACCAGAATTTTTTACGCTATTGTGATGTTTATGGGACTTATTGGGATGATTATCTCAGGAACTAGGGGTGCAATTGCAGTACCAATTTGTGGAGGCGGACTCCTCTTGGTATTGAGTAAAAATATTAAAATTATCACATTAGGTTCAGTGCTAGGAGTAATAGTCTATGTTTTTTTTGCGCATACCTACATTGGGCAAGGTAATGCCGAAATCAGACGAATGCGAACAGCATTTGACTCAACAGCTCCTTCGCTACAAGTAAGACTTGAAAATCAACGAAAACTCAAAGGCTATTTGGCTTCAAGACCATTTGGCGGAGGAGTTGGATCTACAGGAAATTGGGGAAAAAGGTTTTCACCCAATACCTATTTAGCCAACATTGCTACCGATAGTTGGTATGTTCAGATTTGGGCAGATACTGGAATTATTGGATTACTATATTATTTAATCATGATTGGGTATTTTATGTTTATGGCCTGTTACAACATCATGTTTAAACTTAAAAATAAAGAATTTAAAATAAAAATAATAGCACTTACATGTGGTGTAATGGGAGTTTTAGTTGCCTCATACGGAAATGGTGTTTTTTGCCAATTACCCACTTCTTTTCTGATGTTTATCAGTTTGGTTTTTATGGTTAAATCGCCTGAGATTGAACAACAATATTGTGCTAAATAATAAGTTAAAATCTGTAAAAATGAACTATAGAAGTTTTACCGACATGAATCAATTGATTCTTAAAAAACTGAGTCAAATACCACGTGATATAGACTTAATTGTAGGTGTACCAAGAAGTGGTATGCTTCCGGCAAATCTTTTTGCCTTGTATCTTAATTTACCTTATACAGACTTAAATTCATTTGTTCGAGGTTATGTGTATAAAGCAGGTGAACGCTTGGAGGAAATCGATGTAAAACGGCACAAAAAAGTCTTAATCGTTGACGATAGTATTGGATCTGGAAAAGCTTTAAAAAAATGCAAACAAATTTTAGCACCAATCGCTGCTCATTACACTCTCGAATTTTGTGTGATCTATGCCACTCCTGAAAGAAAAAATAGTATTGATTATTTTTTTGAAGTCATACCCACTCCTCGAATTTTTCAGTGGAATCTGTTCAATCACCCGATACTGCACCACACGTGTTTCGATATCGACGGTGTGCTATGCCCAGATCCCACACCTGAGCAAAATGATGATGGCCCCAAATACATAGAATTTTTAGAAACAGCACCTGTACTTTATCTACCAAAATGTAAAATTGGTGCAGTAGTAACCTCAAGACTGGAAAAATACAGACCCCAAACAGTGGCTTGGCTCACGAAACACGGTATCGAATACGATCAATTACTGATGATTGATTTACCTGATATGCGTTCAAGACAACTTGCAAACAATCATGCAAGTCATAAAGCAACTGTATTTAACAATAGCAAATACGATTTATTTATTGAGAGTAATTTAAAGCAAGCGATACAAATAAATAGTAAAACCAACAAGCCGGTATTTTGTACTGAAAATTTTGAAATGATTTATGATTCACAATCATTTGTTTACAATATTAAAAGTGGAAAATCATTTCCATTACTTAGAAAATTAGCCCTAAACCTGAGAAACCATTTGAAAGCTATAGTGTGAATAAAGTTTAGTTAAGAATCAATAAAAGAGATATTTAAAAGATGGATTTAGTAAAAGAATTAATGATAATAATAGAATTGTTATTACTCATATTTTTGGGTTTGAGCAGTAGCTATTTATTTTTCTTTGCTATCATAGGATTATTCTATAAAGTGCCAATTTACAAAAGAACAAAAGTTAAAAGTAGAATTGCTATTTTGATATTCGATTACAAAAATCATTCGAAATTAATCCAATCTGTACGTTCGTCTGTAAATCAAGACTATCCACTAGGACAATTTGAGGTTTTTGTTGTTTCCAATAATTATGTGGAGTCCAATATGAATACCTCGATGTTCCCAATTCGAATAATCAAATGTATGGGCAACTCAAAGAAACTCTCTGAAGTATTCAAACAGGCGCTATTGCAAATAGATGATGCTTTTGATTTAATTGTTACGATTCATTCAAAAAGTATATTGAATACAAACTATTTGTCTCAAATAAACTTAGCCTACATTGGAGGTGCTCGAGTTATTCAAGGCCATCGTATTTTTAAAAAACTTAGTACCTCAAAGGCAAAATACAGAGCGATAACAGAGGAAATGAATAACCATATTTTCAGAAAAGCTCACAATGTTATTGGATTGTCTTCTTCAATATTAGGATGGGGAGTGGCCTATGATTATGCACTTATCCAGGACATCTTGACAAGAAAAAAAAACCGATTAAAATCAAATAGCACATTTAAAATTCTTGAAAATGAAATTTTAAAACGCAATATAAAAGTTCACTATCTAGCGCATACTCATTTTTTTGAATATTGTATGCAGTATTCCTATGAGTTCAGACGTCAACAAATCAAATGGGTAAATAGTAATAAAAAATACTACAAGAGTGTTCTGAAAACACTGCGACAGTTTGACTATAAAAAAATAAATAAACACTTGATCGATAAATTTTTACAATTGATGATACCGCCAAAACTATTGCTTTTTGTAGGGGTTATCTTTGGAACAGTTTTGTCATTAACTAACCAGTTTTTGTTCCTGTCCAATGTAAAGATTTTAATGGGTTGGCTAGTCATCATTTTTTTCAATGTATTGACCGTGTTATTTTCAACACCAATAAATTTTTTTAAAATGAGGTACCTTAATATTTTCAAAGTACTTCCCAAGCTAACCTCTGTCCTATATTTTACTTTTTTAAATATGGGTAAAAAATTTAACAGAGGGCCAAATAATCGATTTTTCTAATTCAATAATTTATGATGTTTACAAACCATACACAATATAATAGGCATGAAGATCTGAAAAGACTGAAGTTCATTCAAAATGAAATATTAAAGCTAAGTTTCACTGAGGTGCGCGTACTCGACGTTGGTTGTGGCAATGGAAATATTTCCAAACAGTTGGGACATTTAGGATATCATGTTTTGGGAATAGATATTTCTAATGAGGCCATCGAAAACGCAAGATTAAATCATAAGATGTCTCATGTGAATTTTGAAAATATTGCTATTGAAGACCTGGCAATAGATCAGAAATTTGAGGTAATTATCTGCAGCGAAGTTCTCGAGCATTTAGATAACCCAACACAAGTAGTGGCTGCTTTAAAAGCTCGACTTACAGAGCAAGGTATCTTAATTATTACCGTTCCTAATGGCTTTGGTCCCCGAGAAGTATTAATGACAAAGCCCATGCAATGGGCAATGAAGAAAGATTCATTTATTTGGCGGTGCATACTTAAAATAAAACACGTTTTGGGCTATTCAGGTACGACCATACAATCTGCAGCCCCTGATCTTTCTCATGTTCAATTCTTTACAAAATCAACCTTAATTGATTTGATTAAAGATGAGTCATTTCAACTGAAAAAATTTAGTGTTTCTAATTTTATGGAAACTGTTTTTCCATTTTCTTTTTTTACAAAAAAAAGTTATCACTTACAAAAGCTTGATGCCAAATTAGCTGATATGCTCCCTGATTTTTGCGCAAGTGGATTTATGACTTCTTGGCAGTACCAATACTCAAAAAAAAAAAGAATTTTGATGACTATTAGACAGGGTAAAATAGGGGGAGGTGAAACTCATGTTTTGGATCTTGTACGAGAACTTGACAAAACAGTATTTGAACCTTATGTCATTTCGTTTACGGATGGTCCAATGATTCAAGAACTCAAAAAAAATGAGATTCCTTGTTCTGTAATTCATACTGAAACTCCGTTTGATATTCGCGTATGGAAGAAAGTGAAAGCCTTGGCCACGCAATTGG
>JABSPN010000306.1 GCA_013214425.1 Flavobacteriaceae bacterium
CTCTAACCCCTCTCCATTAGAGGCTTATGGAAACAAGTTAAATTGTATATTTGAGAATGGGAGAATTAATGTGGCAGAATCTTTAACACTCGTTTTCATTTGTAGCCCATCTAAACTCTTATTAAATTTGCTGCACTAATTACATCTAATTTCAAATGCATACTATAAAACCAAAAACCTTATTCTTAATTGCTTTATTGTTTAGTTTGTTTAACATGAGCTTTAGTCAGGATATTTCTTTTGAAAAAGGAGAGTTGATAAAAGACAGATTGTTCTTAATTGATAAACAAGAAAGTACGGTTTTAGATAAACAGGGAAATATTTATGGGGTACGCCCGCATCGTGTTAATGGAGTAATGCGGAATTATTATGTTGAATTTTTTGAAGATCTAAATTTCGGAAAAAGAATTGAAATTGAAACGAATCAAAAAACTAATGTCGTTACCGAGATAGAAGAGACGTTTGCCTTAGATAATAGACTACTTGTTTTTACTAAAGAATATACAGGAAGTTATGCAACCTTATATGTCGATATTCTTGGGATTGATTCCAAAACCTTTTTAGAACGAAAAGAACTGGTGACGGGAGAACGTAATTCCAATAAGAATGTATACAAGGCCTTAAAAGAATCTAATTTTGAGATTAAAAATAATTTAAATGGATTCTTACTTTTACTTCAAGCGGAAGAAGAGGATAAATTGCAAGTTAAACTTACTGTTTATGGCAAAAATATAGAAAAAGTTGCTACTAAGGAGTTTTATCCAAATAAGCCAATTGATTTCAAAAAAACTACTTATTTGACAGTTCTGGCAGATGGTGATATAATTTACATACTCACTTCTTATGAGAAAGAAGAAAAACTGTTTTACCGTTTAAATTTGTTAGATGAAAACGCTAACATAAAGTCTTTGGACATACCTTCTAAAGAAGGTTATTACGAGTTAGTGAGTCTTACGAATACAGATGAGGAGCTAATCATAGCTGGTTTTGTGTCAAAATTAAAAAAGGGAAGATATCAAGGTTATTGTTATTATGCTGTTAATAAAGAAACTTTTGAATTATCAAGAAATAAATATGACACCTTTAAAAACCAAGATATCTCCGATTATTTTTCAGGATTTTTAAAAGGAGATAGAGGCGTTCAAATAAAAGATGTTTTTGTTGATGAAGAAAACAACACTTATGTAGCTTGTCAGTTTTACAAGGCAGGTAATACAAAACTTCTTGTTTTAGCACAATTCGATTTATTAATTGCTACTGCTATTTATGTATCTAGCCATGGAAATAGAGTGTTTGATAAACTTTTTGACGATATACTTGTGGTTAAGTTTGATGCTGAAGGGGCTTTAGTTTGGGAGAATCTTATTCGGCTAAAAACTCAAAAGAAGAAGCAGGATAAAAATAAACAAGATTATAATTACTTTAGTTATTATAATGAGCAAGGGGTTAATGTTTTATTGAATGCACAAATTAATAATAAAGAAGGTGAGTTTAAAGTAAATCAAGCTAAGCAAAAATCAAAAACCAATCTGTATAACCTTGTTTTTAGTTCATCAGGGCAAATAGAATTAAAAGCGGTTTTATCAAATGCTAAAACCGAAGCTATTTTTCCAACAAAGGATGTTCAGATAGATCAGAATCATATATACATATTAGGTCAAGGTAATATGAGAAAGCAAATGCTAAAGATCCAGTATTGATTTTATCAAATTATACACAAAACTTAATCAATTAAGGGTGTTCTTTGACCGTTTAATCATATGCAGTTTTTGATTGACTTGCTATAAAATGTGAAAACTAGATTAAGATTGGTAATGTCGTAAACTATTTCTTGAACACATCTTCAACAACATGCTTTAGAAGGTCATGAGGGAATAATATTAAGACACTCTGAAAAGAGTTTCTTTTTTATCCCACCCCTCACACCACATCCCCTTTTCTTTAGAGGCTTATGGGGTGTTGAATTTAAAATGTAAAACCGTAAAATATCAAGGTAAAAAGTGATATTTAAAACAATTAAAATTAAATAACTATTTAAACTAAAAAGCTAGTAGATTCCACTGGCTTTTTAGCTATATTTATAATACGTTCTTTTAAATAAAAATCATCCTAATACTAAATGGTACGCAACCCTTTTGTCAAGAATATAATGAAGTAAACTTCGAGATTCAGGAACGCAGTGACGCGGAGTTTACGAATTGGTTTTGCGTAGCAAAAATTCCTACAAAAGGTGCCCTTTATTTTGCTTCGTTTTGTTTGGGCAAGCAAATAAAATGAAGAGATAAACACCACCCAGAGGGCTATGTAGAACCCGATGTAGACTCTAAAGGTGCTGTTACTTTTAGATATGTATACCAATACAAAGATCATTTTGAGGGCGGAGCGAAAAAGAAAACAGCTAGTAGCTGTTTTTAGCGAACGAGCCAGGTGGCGCAGTGGCGGAGAGTAAGTTATACTGACTATGATGGTGATGGTGTTGTAGATATCTATAGAAATGGAGTGGATATTGATGGTGATTTTGATGATGAAAATGATTTAGTACAGATAAAGAGTTACTATCCATTTGGGCTTGAACATAACTACGGAAATGCCTCGCCGCTCTCAATCATCAACGGTAGAAATCACAAATGGACATTTAATAATAAAGAGTTTAACGATGAGTTCGGACTTAATTGGTATGATTTTGATGCTAGGAATTATGATGCTAGTTTAGGTAGATGGATGAATATTGATAATTTTTCAGAATCATATTACCAATATTCGCCTTATGAATATTCACTCAATTCTCCTATAATATTTGTTGATCCAGATGGAAATACTGTAAAACCGTCTTTTGTAAATAAAGAGAATGAGAAAAAATTCAATGAGGCATCAACCAGGCTTAAGTCATTAAGTTCGATATACAATGAAGTATATTTCGATTTAGACAATTCATGGAAAGACTATGATGTTTTAGAGTTTACTCCCGAACAAATTTCTTCTGATTATAATGGTTATTATAATCGTTATAAAGGCTGGGGATTTTTCGATACCCGTGAAATAAGATTAAATCACAAACGCCGCGGATTTGAAATGGGAGTAATATTCGAAGAATTTTTTCATGCGGGACAAGATGGTTATTATGATTACTATAATGAAGCAAGAAATGAGACTGAAGCAAAACTAGCGAGAGACTTTGAAGTTTTTCAAAACGCTAAATCACATACTTTAGAAGATATAAAAAATGCTATGGAAGAATTTGGGACTGATACAGATGTCTCAATTTTGCTTAATGAAGACGGGTCATTAAATTGTGATGCCATAAATTTTTTCACAGCTCTACAAAATGGAGACAAATTTACCGAAGAAATGAAAAAAACAGTCAAAGATTTCACAAAAAAAATAGATGGATACTATCACTTTAAGAAAAAAGACTTGGATAATTATGATGGTAGCATCGATTACTTTTTATCGTTTCTAGAAAATTAAGAAATATGGAGCTAAAGAAGAAAGTTATATTGTTATTAATCATACTGATCCCTTTGATTATTTATTTTGTTGTGCCTAGAGATGGTTATAGATTGAGTGACCCGGTAATCTATGAAATATTGCTAAGAGATTACACCACGGATGACATGAACAACTATATAGACTTTAAAAAGTTTAATAATGACAACGAGTCTCCAACCATAGAAATGATAAATAACAATAAAAACAGTTTAGAATTTTATTTGTTTTATGAAGAAAAAGAAAGTTTAATATACTTCAATAAAGATTCTATTTTTCACTTCAAAAAAGACACAACAAAATCCAGAAGGATAAATTCTAATTTCTTTAAAAACAAATGATTGAAATATGGATAAATTAAAGAGCTGTCTTCGGATGGCTCTTTTTATCCCACCCCTCAAACCACTTACCCCTCTCCTTTTGAGGCTCAGGGAATAATATAAAGAAAGACTGCTTAGAAATAGGTAGTCTTTTTTGTATTGATATAACAGTACCATCTAATACTACTCCTTCACAGAACTTACTAACGGGTATATGCTTTTAAAGGTTACGTTACCATTTCCTTTCTAAGTACTATACCTGTTTTTACTAATACTATCAAATACGCGTATTTACCCAAGTTACCACCCCGCTCTCCTGAAGATTTGGGGATACCCTGTAAATTTTCAACTAAAAGTGGACTGATTTAGGAATACTAAGTTAGGAGAGTTTATTGTATCTTCAAAGCATGCT
>JABSPN010000307.1 GCA_013214425.1 Flavobacteriaceae bacterium
CATCTGCTTCAATACACAAGTTTAAGGCAGTTTGACCTCCCATAGTAGGTAGGACTGCATCAATATCGGGATGGTTTTTAAGTATTTCAATTATCGACTTTGTGTTCAATGGCTTCAGATACACATGATCTGCCATTGAAGGATCGGTCATAATTGTTGCTGGGTTTGAATTAATTAAAATTGTTTTTATCCCATCTTCTCGTAAAGAACGAAGGGCTTGAGAACCTGAATAATCAAACTCACAAGCTTGGCCTATGACGATAGGTCCAGAACCAATTAATAAAATAGTTTTAATGTCTTTTCTCTTTGGCATTGTATTGAATATTTTATTTGTGCAAAAATATTATTTGGTTAGATATAAAAAAAGGCGTTACTCAATAGTAACACCTTTAAATATTAACAATTTGTTAATCATTATTTTTTATGTCTTAATTCACAAGACACTGATAATTTCTTTCTTCCCTTAGCTCTTCTACGAGCTAAGACTTTTCTTCCATTAGCAGAAGCCATTCTTTCTCTAAAACCGTGTTTGTTTCTTCTCTTTCTTTTTGATGGTTGAAACGTTCTTTTCATCTTACTATATCTTTAAAACTTTTGAATCTTAGCTTTATATTTAGTACAGGATTACCTCTGCTAAATTTGTGACGGCAAATATACAAAGAGTTTTTACTTTAACAAGTCTTTTTAAAAAATATTTCCAATACTTTTTATTACATTTGCAGTCATAAAAAAATAGATTAAAAATGTTCAACAAAAATATAAAATTAGTATTAGCAGCAATCGCATTAACAACAGGAGTTTGGCAGTTTGTAGAAGGAAATATTGGCAATGGTATTATGCTTGTATTATTGGCAGCGGTTTTTGTCTTTTTATATTTTAAAAACGAATTCATTTTATTGGCGTTTTTAAAATTAAGAAAGCAAGATTTTGAAGGCGCTACTAATTGGTTGAATAAAATTAGTAATCCTAAAGGGGCATTAGTAAAAAAACAACAAGGATATTACAACTACTTACACGGTATTATGTTATCAAACAGCAATCTGACGGAAGCTGAAAAGTATCTAAAGAAAGCTGTGGGATTAGGACTTAGTATGGATCACGACTTAGCCATGGCTAAACTCACTCTGAGTAGTATTGCTGCCTCAAAGAACAGAAAAAAAGAAGCTCAGATTTTACTTAAAGAAGCAGAAAAGCTTGATAAACACGGTATGTTAGGCGATCAAATAAAAATGTTTAAGCAACAAATGAAACGTGCTAACGTGCCTAACCAACACTACGGAAGTCAACGCCAGAGAGGCGGTCGCAGACGATAGTTTCCACAAACAACTTAACTATTTTTTCTCGCATTTTAACCATTTATCGGACTATAACACTATTTAAGTGCAATTAATCGATTTTATTTCTCCAATTGTCGATTAATTTAATAGGCTAGTATTTTATTTCAGAAATTTATTATAAAAACTCTAAAACCTATAACTAGAATTAATAAGTAATATGAAACAAAAGCATTATTATGAAAAAGTTTTCATTACATATTATACTTATAGCGTTGTTTTTAGTAGCCCAAAAAATCCAAGCGCAGCAAGTTAAACTTAAAGATAGCCTTTTTTCTGAGGCTTTAGCTGCAAACTTCATGAAATTTAAATACGAAACTAAAAAAGCTTACGATGACCATGATTTTGAAAGAGGAGATTTTCTTTTTGACTCTCTAGTAGAAAATGTATTAAAAAGTAAATATTTTGACGATTTCAAGGTAAAAAAATTAAATGGTGTTACAGTCTCATTAAATAATTATTTTAAAAAACCAGTATTCTTAATTACCTATGCTTCCTGGTGTATAACCAGTCAAGGAGAAATCCCTGCCATCAATGCTCTAGCCAAGAAATACAGTGATAAAATTGATTTTGTAGTACTGTATTGGGACAATAAAAATAATGCCCGAAAAGCGTCCAAGCAATACGATAAAAATGTAAATGTAGTATACATTAATGAAGTGGATAATACATTTTCTAGTGAGGTAATTAATTTAAAACATACTTTTGGTTTTCCTACTAGTTTCTATATTGATAGTGAAAATAGAGTGATGGATATCAAAAGAGTTAATAAAGCCATTAAAATAAATGACACCTACCTCAAGGCGTATACAGAAAATTATAATTTCTTTGTAGATGGGTTAAGCTCCCTATTGATCAATGGAGAAATCGTAAAAGAACATTTAGCGGGAAAATAGTTATTTCCCCAATATCATTTTGATAGCAACAAGAATTAGTACCCCTCCAAAAATTTTCTTCAGCATTTTTTCATCAAGCCCAACAGCAAATTTTGATCCTAAATAAGTTCCAACAACAAATAATAAGGCCATAATTAGGGCTACTTTCCAGTCTATAGTATAATTTCCTGTAAGATTTCCTGCTTTGTAATAATTGTAGGCTCCTAAAAACGTAACAGGCACAGCTAAAACTGCTAAGCTAGTTCCTTGCGCCTGATGTTGTGTAAAGCCGAGTAACATCACCATTAATGGTACCATAATCACTCCTCCTCCCACACCTAATACGCCACTAAAAAGACCCGCTAATAAGCCAATGATGATGATGATGATAATTGTAGTTGCTGTCATAATTTTCATTGATTCTTATTTTGCTGGAATAAGTATTTGATATTCCTTTTTTGAGGCATTGTTTAAAGTGTTTTGTCTTAACCAAGGATTAATCATTTTTAATTGCTTGTAATTAATTCCTTGCTTTTGGGCAAAAATAGACAAATTAGTGATAGTTGAGTCAATCATTACACTTTTTGTCACTTCTGGATTGTATAAATGCTTTTGTTGGAAGTGGAAACCGTATTCTTTAGGGTTAGACAAAATATATTTTAATGCCAGTAATCTCGGTACATAACGAGCCGTTTCAGAAGTCAATAATAAATCGTAATAATTAGCAACCTGCTGCTTTTCTAATTCTTTACTTACTCTACCATTTCCTGCGTTATATGCAGCTGCTGCCAGTGTCCAACTTCCAAATTTATTTTTAGCTCTTTTTAAATAAGTACAGGCGGCTTCCGTAGCTTTTTCTAAATGATATCTTTCGTCAACATTACTGTTTACTTCTAAGCCTAATTCTTTTCCTGTGGCTCTCATGATTTGCCAAAACCCTTTAGCACCGGCCGGTGACGTAACATTTTGCAAACCACTTTCAATTACAGCTAAATATTTAAAATCATCTGGAACCCCATTTTCTGCTAAGATCGGTTCTATAATCGGAAAATATTTATTCGCTCTTTTGAATAGTAACAATCCATTAGATTGCCAGTACGTGTTCACTAAAAACTCTCTATCTACTCTTTCAAAAACTTCTTGATCTGATAATGGAACCTGCTCTCCTGCAAAAGTTAAATCTTGAGGTATATCTAAGGCATAGATGGCATATGATTTATCATCTTCAGTTTGAGGTGTTGATATAACCGAAACATTTTGAGAAGAATCGGTTGCTTCGTTAGTTTCATTATTCTTCTTATCAAATTTTCCTTGATAAGCATTCAGTAGTAAGATTCCAATAGTCAATAATCCAAAGACAAAAACAATTTTTTTTAGAGTTTTCATAAGTATGTCTTTTAAGTTCCATAATTAGCATTTAAATATACAATAATTAATGGCAATTATATTTCTCCTGAAATAATTTTAGGTAAATTTTCATTCAACCACTTACAACAAGTAATGATCATGACATGTGTGCCCTTATCAACACTAATGACATTTCCACTTAATTGATGATACGGAAAAACACTGTCCTTTTTTCCGTGAATATGGACTATTTCAGGTATTTCATACTCTGGATTCCAATTTACCATATTCGTCAATGCCCAGGACAAATATTGTTTATCATTAACAGATAAATATTTCTTATACAGGTGCATTCTAGCTTTTCCTTGATCACCAAAAACATATTTAGCCAGTTTTTCAATGTCTTGAATTGCTCTATAGGGTAATAACTTATAAAGTTTTAAAAAATCAATATTTGCCCAATATCGCGATAATGGAGACTGGTTTATTTGGAACTCAAACTGGAATAATATTTTTACATGATGAGAATAATTTCTTAGAGGGAGGAGAGGCTCCTTCAGATTTTAATCATATCCAAAAAATGAAATATAAAACCAATGAAAATATTTTCGAACTCACCATTTTTTTTAGTAAAAAGCCTCAAGCACCT
>JABSPN010000308.1 GCA_013214425.1 Flavobacteriaceae bacterium
ATTTAGGTTAACGTTTAGCTATGAACAGTACGGAGTATAGAAGGGTGACCTTCCGTTTTGGTACAAGCCATAAGCTTTTGTGTTTTGTTTTTACTTTTTTCTTATTAAAATCAAATCAAAAGATTTGATGACTTTATAAATATACAAATCCTTTTAGTTTAAACCTCAAACCGTATTATTTATAGGTGTTGTTAGGGTTAGTTTTTTAAATACCAGGATTTATTACTTAATTCATTAAAATCAGCTGCTGGCAATCCGTTTAGTTTAGTCATTAACTTACAAATCTGGTCAAAGTCAGCATTTTCATAATGTGCAATATCTAATACTTGGTCTGTTTCACCATTCCCACCTGCGCCAATTATAATTTTGTCAGACACTCTGAATTCGTTACTAAATTCAATAATGATTTTAACCAATTGCTTGAAAATCTTTGATTCCAAATCATAAAGGTTAGAGAATCGTTCTATGCATCCAATTACAATAACATTTTTATATATGTCAATAGAAAAACTGGCTCCTTCTCCAGTAATATATTCAGGAGTGTTTTCTTCTTCAGGAATAAGTTTGACCCACCATTTCCCATCTACGTATTCAGAAAATGCGCTATATTTTTCCAAATGACGAAATTCAGCTTTCAATCGATTAAATACTGACTCAAGTTTATATATTACTTCATGGGTAGTGTATTCTCTTTCTTTTGGAATTATACAGTCAATATGTGTTCCCATTTTTATTTTTTGAATTAACCCTAACGGTTTGTCTAAAATGCGTTTTAATGCATTTTACATAGTGTTGTAGGTAGTGGTTTTTATTCTACTATTTTTTCAAGTCTAATTTTAAAGACATTGTCACTTTTCATTTTCATAAACATTCCAAAGTCGTCTTCATTTTCAGTTTCTGTGTCCATCATTACGTCCATAACCATCTTAATATCAGCACCAGTATAATATCCATCTTCTAAGTAAAAATAGTAAGTTGCACTTCCGGTCGTAGAACATTCATATTCACCTTTCAATTCTTCTGGAATATCAAGTTCTGAAATGTCAATAACTCCTTTTAACACTGCACAATTCCGACCCTCTATTTCTTCATAACCCGCAAATGTTAGCGTGTTTTGTCCTTTAGCAAAAAGTCGTGAGCCATTCGTGCTAAATGGCATTTGCATTGGAATTTCATCTGAATCACCTTCATCTAAGTTTTTATTAGGCAGTGGGAAAAGCATGTCAAAAAGTATATCTGTGTTAGAATCTCCAAAACTCCCATCAGGCTTCATATCCTGAACGACAGTGTTAGGCACTTTTTGAGTCATTGTATCCCTTGGATTTCCTTCTTGGTCATAATCAATCATTTGCATTTCAATGTCAGTAAGACTTATGTCTGCAAGGTTGTTTTCCTTTACCCTAACATTCAACTGACCTAATCCTTTCGTATATGTTTTGTCCGAAGGTCTTTCTTTATCCATTTTGTTCTCTCCGTTTACTATCTGAGAAAATGAGTAGATAAATTTTCTTTGTTTACTAAAATCCCATTGAAATTGGAACTCATTTGAATTTTCAGCCTTAGCCGACTTTGTATTTCCATTTCCGCAGCTCGCAAAAATCAGAATTGATAACCCTAATAGTATTTTCTTCATGTTTCTTTTTGTTCGCATTACCTACAACGTCTCTTGTATGTTGCGTTTTAATGCAGTTTAGGTTTTGCTAGCAATTGTTTTAATATTTAAAGAGCCTAATCCCGTTAAGAATATAGTCCTGTTGGTTTTTAATTGGTTCGTTTTTCATATCCCATTCATCCGCAGATTCATTATAAATCCAAGTTGTTAATTCATTATCAAAATCCATAGTTACTCCATTCTGGAGTTTCAAATATGCTAGGGCTCCATCAAAATTTTGTTTATCTAATTCATATTGGATTTTCTCACTTTTTAAAATTTGAATCACCTCAGAAAATTTGATGTTCTTATTCGTCTGTAAAAACCAATTATCAATCTTTATATTCTCATTTTGATATTCAATCATTTCATTATGATTTGAACAATCAAATTGTAAATGGTCATTTTGTATTGCGAATACTATTTCAGATTCAGTCCAGTAAAAGAATTCATACCATCCAAATTTTATAATTTGAGTTTCACCGAAATCTCCGAAGTCAAAATCATTCCCCATTAGGTCAATCACATCCTGTTTTGTAGATGTCCCAACTTTGATTTTATCAAAACACCCCGTTTTTATAAAATTCTTTAACTCGATTATTTTCATCTAATAATTGCTAACGGTTAGCTATGAATAGTACGGAGTATAGAAGGGTGACCTTTCGTTTCTGTACAAGCCATAAGCTTTTAGGTTTTGTTTTTACTTTTTTCTTATTAAAAATCAAATCAAAAGATTTTGTGACTTTATAAATATACAAATCCTTTTAGTTTAAACCTCAAACCGTATTATTTATAGGTGTTGTTAGGTGTAGTTTTTAAGTCTCTAATGAAAGATATTAATTTATATTCTATCGTGAGAAAACCTTTACCTCTTTTATTTCCGAAATTATATTTTGAGGCAGAAACTAAAGTGTCTACTGATTTTAGATTCATATTATACTTTTTTTGATAACTCTCAAGCGAAAACATTGAGTCAATTTTATTTATGCTATATCTTTTAAGTTTTTTCTTTTTAAACTTAAAATCACCCATATTTATTTTTTCTATAATTTTTAACTCCTCATCGTAAGGAACCAAATAAACAGTCCCAATATCAATAGTATCAATTAATTTATCATTATCAATTTTAATATTAGTGAAGTTTATTGATGCATAGTTATTTATGTTAAACCAAAAACTTAGAGAGTTCCCGTCAACACATGTTGGAAAAAATGAAAATTCACCTTTAGAATTAGTTCTTCCTGGATAATAATCTGAATAACGATTATTATTGTATGGGTCATAATTTTTATCGTCCACGTATATCTTCTTCCGTTTTAAAGGTTTATTCGTGTAAAGGTCAATGGCTTTTCCTTGAATACAGGGACAGGATGATGTGTTTTTAGACTTGAAACTAAAAATTAAAAAGGGAAGTACGATTAATATTAGTTTTTTCATTTTTGTTTAATTCTGACTAAGTTTAGAATAAGTTGTTGGTTTTCACTTATTTAAAATTTATTCAAATTTTTCATTTTCTCATATTTTCATAATCCATTTTACGTTAGCAAAAGGAAATAGATACATTACCTTTAAATCTATTCGTGAGGCTCTTATGTTGGGAATTACACCTAACGTTTAGTATAAGCGAAGTTGCGAGGCTACGAGCAATTATCGCTTATACCTTGTTGTAGCACGTTTTTATTTTCAATTTTATTTATAAATTCCTTTAATTTCGATTCATTTTGTTCACCAACAATTGTATGAATGTGACCGAAATAATTCATTCCTAAGTACTTTGCAGTTTCTGAAAAAGGAAGCCAAAAAGAATCTCCTAAATTATTTCCTATCGAACAGCTTATCACAGCCATATTTTTTCCACGCAATTTTCGTCCAAGGTCTTTTTCAATTTCTAATAAATCAGTGATGCGGTCAAAAAATACTTTCATTATTCCACTCATAGAATACCAATAGACTGGTGTTGCAAAAATCAGCGTGTCATATTTCTCAATTATTCGTTTCATCAAACCAAGGTAGTCATCATTTCTGTTTTCGTGGTCGTAATCATAATAACTGAAATTGTAGTCATTTAGGTCAATTAAATCCCATCCGGAATTTTCAATCAGTACACTTGTCAGATTAGAGGTATCTCCATCATTTCTTGAACTTCCAACTATTACTACTTTTTTCATTCAGAATTTTGATTTTTCTTAATGTGCTACAACGGTTATGGTATGTTGACGTAGCTGACGTTAGGAAGCTATGCAATATACCTATTGTTGTGCGCTCGGCTTTTATTATTCAAATTTCGATATTACTTTGTTTTTATCTTTTAAAAAGATGCTTAACTCGTTTTTGTTTCTAAATGGATGGAACAATACTTTATTTCCAAAATTCATTATTGACAATGGTGCATAGCTTGTATTGTCCATTTTTATTAACTCTTTTTTCTCATCATTTGTGCCGTCTAAGTAGTAGAAAGAGTTTTTGTCTACGAAAATCAAAATGTCATTTACATTTAGATACTTATGATAAAGATAGTCTTTTAATTCAAAAATAA
>JABSPN010000309.1 GCA_013214425.1 Flavobacteriaceae bacterium
TGACATAATATCTACCATAGACATGCTACCAAATTGGCTATTGATTCCTAATAAAACAGCCCCTAATAAAAACTGAATGTGAGTAACAATTAATGTGATTAAAGACAAGCTAAAATCTCTTGATTCGAAAGGCTTCTTTTTAATCATACCAATAATTAAGTTTAGTGTTGCAATAACACATATCGCCACAACTAAGTAAGCCCAAAACGAATGAATAGTTTTGATCATAATATTCTATTTTGTTTCAGATAATGAAGAATTAAACTACTTGTGGATTTATCTTTAATTCCGATGAATTCATCTTTCATTTCTTTTGTAATATCTTCAGATATTTCTTTCCCCAATTCTACTCCAAATTGATCAAAACTATTGATGTTTAATAGCACTCCTTCAGTAAAAATCTGATGCTCATACATCGCAATTAACTTTCCTAAGGATTCTGGTGTTAATGCGTCTATTAATATCGTATTTGAAGGTTTATTTCCTTCAAAGTTTTTAAATAAGTTCTCTTTTTTATCTCCCCAGGCTAATGCCTTCGATTGAGCAAACATGTTTGAAATAAGCTGACTATTCAAGTCATAATCATTACAGTTCACCTTACAAAAACCAATAAAATCTACTGGAACTGTTATGGTTCCCTGATGAATAAGTTGGAAGAATGCGTGTTGCGAATTCACTCCTGTATTCCCAAAGATAATATTCCCTGTATTGTAGGCAATCGTTTCTCCATTTTTATCAACAGATTTTCCATTACTCTCCATAAAGGATTGCTGTAAATAAGGCACTAGTTGACTTAAAGATTCCTTATAAGGAATAATAGCTCTCGTTTCTAAGCTATAAAAATTGGTATACCAAATATTCAATAATGCTAGGACTACAGGCAAGTTCTTATCAAATGATGTCGATCTAAAATGCTGATCCATTTTTTCAGCCCCTTTACATAAGACCTCAAAGTGGTCATATCCCAGAGCTAATGAGATTGATAAACCAACCGAGCTCCATAAAGAAAATCTTCCTCCTACCCAATCCCACATTTTAAAAATATTATCTGGATGAATTCCAAACTCTACCACCGCATTTTCATTAGCCGAAACAGCCAAAAAGTGATGTGTTGTTGCTTCCTCACCCAAAACATTCACCAACCATCTTTTTGCTCTATTAGCATTTGACAAGGTCTCTTTTGTAGTAAAAGATTTAGAAACAACAATAAGTAAGGTTGTTTCTGGATCCAGTGTTTTAAAAACACTTTCGTTAAAGTCGGCATCTATGTTCGATACAAAATGAACTTTTAGATGTGTTCGATATTCTTCCAGAGCTGTAGTAACCATTTTCGGTCCTAAGTCAGATCCACCAATACCAATATTGACAACATCAGTAAATTGTTTATTGGTAGCTCCTTTCTTTTCTCCTGAAAGTACTTTATCGGTTAGCACTTTTATTTTTTTCTTTTGCAATTGAACATCAGGAATGATGTTCTCTCCTCCAAAATACACTTCATTATCTAAAGAACGTAATGCTGTATGTAAAACAGCTCTCTCTTCAGTTATATTGATTTTTTCTCCTGAAAACATTGCATTAATTTCTTTTGCTAAATTCATTTCTTCTGCAAAAGAAATTAAATAATTAAACGTTTCAGGAGTGATATTATTCTTCGAGAAATCTAACAAAAAATCTTCCCATAGTACAGAAAACTCTGATACTCTATCTGAATAATCTACAAACAATTGCCCTATCTGAACATCTTTAATCTTCTGATAGTTTTCCTGAAGTAATGCCCAGGATTTGGTATGGGTAGGATTTTTATATATCGAGTTCTCCATTATTGGCATCTATATCCTTCACTTCCTGGAAAGGAATACTGTCTAATTTCGCTTTCAGTGGTTTGATATACTCTAAATACTTTTCTTTTAATTCTAGTTTAATTGGCTCGGCTTCTGGTAATTTTTGTTTAAAAGGATCTACTTGAACTCCGTTTTTCCAAAACCTGTAACATACATGTGGACCTGAAGTATTTCCTGTCATTCCAACCCAACCAATTACATCTCCTTGTTTCACATACTCACCAACCTTTACTTTTCTCTTTTTCATATGAAGATACTGAGTAGTATAGGTTCCGTTGTGCTTCACTTTCACATAATTTCCATTTCCTCCTCTTCTAGCCGACTCTAAAACTGTACCATTAGCTGTACTAATAATTGGAGTACCTATTGGGGCTGCAAAATCTGTCCCTCTATGCGGACGAATTTTGTTTCCATAAAGAGCAATTCGTCTTCTGAGATTATATCTTGATGTAATTCTAACCGACTTAAAGCGTAAAGGAGCTTTTAGAAATGCTCTTCTAAGGTTTTTGGCATTTTCATCAAAATAATCTCTTATCATATTGACACTATCGGTTTCAAACTCAAAAGAATAAAACGACTCTTTATTGTGTTCAAAATGAGCAGCTTTTATTCCCTCTATTCCGGCGTAAATAGTATCGTCTATATAGCGTTCGTTATAAAACACTTTAAATCGATCTCCCTTTTGCAATCTAAAGAAGTCAATCGTCCAGGCATAGATATCAGACATATCGTTAGCAATGGCATAATCGAGACCTTGATCGTCTATAGCTTGAGACAAGGAACTTAAAATAACTCCTGAAGCTATTTTAGGAACAATCTTAACAGGTTTTCTTTTATTTGAAGCTAAGATGGAATCTTTAAAATCTACCACTAAATGCTCTATTTTATTCTTTTGATAAATAAAAACCTGCGCCTTGTTCAAGGAGTCTTTAGATTTTAAAATCGTATATGGTTTCCCTATATTGATCCTTCTAACATCAAAGGAATCTTTAATTTGAGTAGCAATCTGATCTATTCTGGGGTAATCTACATGAGAGTCTAATAAAATCTTTCCGAAGCTATCACCAGATTTTACTGTATCATTTACAACGTCATACTCATCGAGATTATAACCAAACATAAGTTTAGGCTCTGATTTTTGCTCAACAATAGGCATTGCTAAGTCAGGCATTTTCTCTTCTTTTTTACAAGAGAAAATAGTGAGTACGATTAGTATGTATAGGCAAACTCGTTTCAAGGCTATAAAATTAGACATTATTTCCCCAATTATCCAATTCTTCTTTAGACCATAATTCTGGAAAGAAAATTCTTCGCTGATATTTTGGGTGCATGTACTTAGCCCACTCACTTCCTCCTGTAGCTTCAGCTTTTTCTTTCCCACTGTTTAAATAATGGTTTGCGGCATTATAATGTGCCATAACCCAGGTAACATTAACAGTGTAATCGTAATGTCTCATTGCTTTCACCAAATCAACATCTTTTTGATCTTCTTCAGGTAATTCCTTGAATCTAGTCCATAAATTCGTCGTATTGTACTTCTTCATGAACCTAATGAACTCTTCTTTATAGCGCTCTTCAAAGTTGCTTAAAAGTGATGTCTTTTTACCTGTTTTATAATCTTTTCCTGCTGCCTGCCAATACAAATGCTCTAAAGCATGTTCGTAAGGAGTATCGCGATCTATTGTCGCTCTAAATCGATAATCGATAAGGTTGATCAACTCTGTAGAGGCGAACTCAATCATTCTGTATTGAGCAGATTGGAATCCGCTGGCAGGTGTTAAAGTTGTCCTGAACTTCATGTATTGTTCTACCTCCATTCCTTCTCTCATAATATTGAAAGAAGTTGATAGCATATCAAAATAACGACTAATACGCATTAATTTTGATTCAAAAAATACTGTGGTAAGGTTATCATTGAATGAGATTTGTTCTATCTCCCAAAGAATCATTTTAAAGATCAATTCATTTATTTGATGGTATACTATAAACACCATCTCATCTGGCAGAATTGTTCTTTGAGTCTGTAAATTTAACAAAGCATCTGTCTGGATATAATCCCAATAAGTAATGGGCTTACTGTGAAGTAAGCCCTCTAAATGCACATCTGTATCTTGATTTATTTTATTAAATTTTTCCTCTAACTGATTTAAAAGTTGATTCGTCTCTGGTTTTAAACTCATTATTAGTTGTTTACTTGTATTTTAAAAGGATATTTTAATCCTTTGTAAGCATCTAAATCTGCTTTTATTGATCCTACTACTATATTTGCCTGAATCCGAATAGGCATCTTATTTTTATCATCAGACACCCAAACAGTAAGACTTTCTTCCTCTTT
>JABSPN010000031.1 GCA_013214425.1 Flavobacteriaceae bacterium
TCACCAATTGATGTCCGAAGAAATCAAAATCTACCCAATGATCACTACTCCGACCTTCTTTGCATCTTAATACTTCTCTATAAAAAGTTCTACACTCATTAAGGTTGTGTACTGGAATGGCTAAATGAAAAGGTCTGATGTTGTTCATTATTGTTGGATCTCTTTAATCTCTTTCTTTAGATTTGAAGGATCAAAGTTAATACCTTTTTCTTTAGGTTGCCCATAATATTCAGGAGTGTAATATTTTCCTTTTCTATTAGCAGGCTTATCTAACTCATCAACTATTGTAGCTTTGTTTCTTTGAACATGTAAATCATTTCTATTGGCGTATACCACCCAAGAAACCTTTGTGTTTGGTCGTCCAGCAATTGTAAAAGAATTTCCATTGATTTCTTTTGCGATATAAGGTTGTTCTGGAGTTCCAATAGGAGTTAATTGATAGCTAAAGTTCTTATTGATAGCATCAAAATATTCAGGTAATTCAACAGTGGCAAGACCATTTGCATCTAAACTGGCATTTCCTCTATATAAGTTTAATACTTCGTTAGACTCGATAGAGTAATGCTTTAATGTTTTGTTAGCTGGATCAAGTGGGTGATCAATGACAAATGATTTTACACCAGTTGCTCCAGTGTTTCCTGTTCCGAATACAGCATAACTAAATGATTGTGTTCCGTCTTGAATTCCTTGAACACCATAGTAAGCTCCAATTCCTCTAACTCCAATACCAAATCCATCAGCAGGAGAAGAGAAACCATCTACAGCGATATGATCCCTTGTGTCGTTACCTAGATAAAGGAAATTACCAACTGTGATCTCACTGGTGGGTGTATTATTTTGATTGATACCTAAAACTGATGTTCCTGTTCCGAAATGATTAAAATGTCCAACTGGGTCAGTGTTGCTTAAATCTGTAGTTTGGATTTCTAAAGCATAACCCTGAGTTTGTTGATTAACGGTTAATACTCCTGATGTGTTTAAGGTGTTTGTGTTTGTTAAAAACATAGCTTCTCCAAGTCCGGCATTAGCCACTTGTAAACCTCGTGATGTAGTTCCGGTATTATTATGCTCAATGTTAATACCCATTCCATCTCCGCCGTTTATTACATAGATAGTTGAGCTACCATTAGCAGCATTTACCGTTCTTAATTCCATAGCATTTCCGAAGAGTTGCTGATTGGCATTAATAAAACCTGCATCTACATCAAGAATTTGATCAATGTGAAGCTTTGAGGTTGGTACACTAACTCCAATACCCACATTTTCTAAAACGTTACTGTACATGTTGTTTCCATCAACTGTCCAGTCATTATCTGTTCTGGCGTTTAATGCATAAGGAACACTCAATAGTTGAGAAGCTCCCATTAAGGTATAGGTTGTTCCTCCTGTAACATCAAGACTAACTTGCAGCCAGTAAGTGTCAGTATTCCAGTTAATTGAAGAGAATGTGTCAGAAGTAGTTCCTGTTCCAACAGCTAAGTTTAAGATTCCGTAGTTGTTTGTTGTTACGTTGTGCTCTTCAGTATAAACTGTTGTTCCTGTAGCACCTCCTTGTCTAATTTGCAATTCAATACCCACATTTTGATTGGCAAGAATATTTCCGGAGTTATCTCTTACAGCAGTTTGATAATTAAAAGCTTCTGGTGTCTGAGCAAAAGCTATTGTTGAAATAGCTAATGCTAATAAAAGTGTAATTGTTTTCATTTTTAGAGAGTTGTTTTGTGCAAATATACATATTTCACAAATAATTGTTAAATTGTTGTATATCTATATTTTTAACAAATAAAGTTAAGGATATGCTTAAAAAGGAACTTATTCACTTGTTTAATCATAATTAAAACATGTTAACTAAGGTTTTTACGTAATTCTATGATAGTTTTTTAAAAACAAAGCGACTTAAAATCAGATATTTAGCAATAGAAAGACCCCTTTCGAAGTAATGAAAGGGGCCTGATTAACTAACTAACAAATCTATGAAAAGACTAAACTTCTCACACTATATAGACGTAAGAAAACGTGATTTGTTGCACTTTCTAGTGATAATGTTTTGTTAAAATATAATTAGTTATTGTTAAATGTTTTGGAAGATCCTTTTACCGCCTCATTGATATTTTTTAGCTCCTCATCAGTAAGATATCTCCATTTTCCTACAGGAACATCCAGTTCAACATTCATGATACGAACTCGTTTTAACTTGATAACAGTGTAGTTGAGGTATTCGCACATTCTTCGTATTTGTCTGTTAAGACCTTGGATAAGGACTATTCTAAATACATTTTTACTGAGCTTTTCAACTTTACATTTCTTGGTAATGGTATCCAGTATAGGAATCCCGTTACTCATTTTTTTGATAAAGTCATCAGTTATAGGTTGGTCTAAAGTAACGATGTATTCTTTTTCATGATTATTACCGGCTCTGAGTATTTTATTGACAATATCTCCATCATTTGTCAGGAAAATAAGTCCTTCACTAGGTTTATCTAATCGCCCGATAGGAAAGATGCGTTCAGGATAATTGATATAATCAATGATATTGTTTTTTTCTACTCTAGTATCAGTAGTACAAACAATACCAACAGGTTTGTTGAAAGCCATATAAATTTGCTTCTTGCTTTTATGGATAGGCTTTCCATCAACTTCAACAGTGTCACCAAGTGCTACTTTTGTTCCTAGTTCAGGAATAACTCCGTTAATAGTAACGCGACCCGCTTCTATGAGACGATCGGCTTCTCTTCGGGAGCAAAAGCCTGATTCAGCAATGTATTTATTTAACCTTTTTAATGTTTCCATTGGGGTGTTAAGATACTAAATTATTGATCATAAAAAAGCCTTCACAAAAGTGAAGGCTTGTATCGTGATTATTTGAAACTATTATAGTTTGTCAAACATTTTTTCCATTTTAGTTTTTTGCTCTGTAGCTAATTGTGGGTCTACTAAAATTCTTCCAGAATGCTCATCAGTAATGATTCTTTTTCTAGAAGCAATTTCCATTTGAACTTGAGGAGGAATAGTAAAATAAGAACCACCAGCAGCACCTCTTTCAATAGCTACAACGGCAAGACCATTTTTTACATTACCTCTAATTCTCTTGTAAGCGTTGATTAATCTTTCTTCTATTTTTTTCTCATAGCTTTTTGATTTCTCTAATAACGCTTCCTCTTCTTTTTCAGTCTCAGATAAGATTTCATTAAGTTCACCTTTCTTATGATCTAAGTGACTCTTTCTTTCCTCTAAACGCTCTTTAGTTTGACCGATTACTTCTTTTTTGTGTTCGATCTGAGCTTTGAATTCTTTGATGTTTTTCTCTGCTAGTTGAATTTCTAATTCCTGATATTCTATTTCCTTAGATAAAGAATCAAATTCTCTGTTATTACGAACGTTTTTTTGTTGCTCGTTATATTTTTTAATTAAAGCGTTAGACTCTTCAATTAAATTTTTCTTCTCTTTAATTTGAGTGTCGATAACCTCCAACCCAGAATCTAATTTTTCTAAACGAGTTTTTAAACCTTCAACTTCGTCTTCTAAGTCTTGAACTTCTAGAGGAAGCTCACCTCTTACAAATCTAATTTCATCTATTCTAGAGTCTATTAATTGTAAATCGTATAAAGCTCTTAGTTTGTCTTCTACAGAAATTTCTTTTTTTGCCATATCTTAAAAATAGTTGATAGGATTAGTCTTGATGTCCGATAAAATGAAGGCAAAATTAATAAATTTTTTCGTAAGAAACTCAACTAAAAGGTTTTTTGTGTATTGTTCGCTTTCATAATGACCAATATCGCATAATAATAGCTTGTTTTCAGCCTGATAGAATTGATGGTATTTCAAATCTGCTGTGACAAAAGCATCTGCTCCAGCTCTTATAGCATCTCTTATAGCAAAGCTTCCAGATCCACCTAATACAGCTACTCTTGAAATAGGCTTGTTGATAAAGTCGGAATGTCTTACACAGGCAGCTTTCATTTCTCTTTTGAGTAGTTGTAAGAAATCGGATTCGTTTATAGGTTGCTCAAGTTCTCCTATCATCCCCATACCTACATTTTGATAACGATTACCAAGCTGAGTAATCTCATAAGCCACTTCTTCATAAGGATGACTTTTGAATAAAGCTTTCAGTATAGCTGCTTCCAAGTGTTTTTCGAAAGTAATACCAATCTGAATTTCTTTTTCAAATTGAGTCACACCCTTTTGCCCGATAACTGGATTACTGTTTTCATCTCCTTTAAAAGTTCCCGTTCCTTCAGTATTAAAACTGCATTCGTCATAATTGCCTATTTTACCTGCTCCAGCCTCAAATAAAGCTTCTCTAACTTGATCTGCTTGTTCTGTTGGAACATAGGTAGTCAGCTTTTTTATATAATCCTTTTTAGGAATTAAGATGGTACTGTTTTTAAGTTTTAGTTGATCACAAATACGATCATTTACCCCTCCTTTAACCTGATCTAAGGCCGTATGGACAGCATAGATGGCGATATCATTTTTGATGGCTTTCAGTACGGTTCTGTTTACATAATCCTGACCATTAAATTTTTTTATTCCTGAAAAGACTATGGGATGAAAGCTTATGATTAAATTACAATCCTTTTCAATGGCTTCATCTACTACTTTCTCTGTAGTGTCTAATGTGATCAACGCTTTGCTTACTGAAGTATTCTTGTCACCAACTAATAAGCCTACATTGTCAAAATCTTCTGCATAGGACAGGGGCGCTAATTCTTCAAGAGCATTAATAATATCCTTAATTATCATAAATTCATTTTTTTACTCATTTCAAAGATAAAATATTATACTTTCGTAATGTTGAGACTACTTAGAAAAATATTAATTCCATTCGCTGCTATTTACTATCTGGTAACTAGTATTAGGAATACCTGCTATAATAAAGGGTTTTTAAAAAGTAAAACCTATGATTTTCCAGTGATCGTTGTGGGAAATTTAAATGTAGGAGGAACGGGAAAATCTCCCATGGTAGAATATTTGATCAATTTATTAAAAAACCATTACAGATTAGCGACTTTAAGTAGGGGGTATAAAAGAAAAACTAAAGGTTTCTTTTTGGCAGATCAAAATACTAAGACTTCAGATATAGGGGACGAACCAATGCAGTTTTATAGAAAGTTCCCAGAACTTCATGTCGCAGTCGATGAAGATAGACAACATGGTATTTCAGGATTAAGAGAACAAGTGAATCCAGAAGTGATTGTCTTAGATGATGCCTTTCAGCATAGAAGAGTTGAAGGAGGTTTGAATATCATGCTAACAGCTTATAAAGATTTCTTTTATGACGATTATCTTTTGCCAGTTGGAAATCTTCGGGAATCCCGGCAAGGAGCTCAACGTTCTGATATAGTGATAGTGACTAAATGTCCTGATAGTCTTAGTCAGGAGACAAGAAATACAATTAAAAATAAGATCAATAAATATACTGATAGCACAGTTTTCTTTAGTAAGATAGCTTACAGGAATGTAGTCATGAATGAGACTTCAGAAATAGCGCTGAACCAACTTCTTAAGTTTACGCTTGTTACCGGTATCGCTAATCCTAAACCATTGATAAATTACCTAAAAAGTAAAGGCTTACAATTCGAGAGCAAAGTTTATGGAGACCATCATAATTTTTCATATGAAGAAATCGATTCATTGAGAAAAGAAAAGCTAATTATCACTACAGAAAAAGATTATGTAAGACTAAAAGATGAGCTTACTAATTGTTACTATTTACCTATTCAGGCTTCTTTTTTAGATAGAGGGGAATTGTTGAACGAAATAGTACTAAATTTTTGTGCTTCAGGTGTGTGAAACGAGAAAGTGAGGCGAACGCCTCACTTTCAAGAAAAAACTAACTAACTCAAATTAAGATTCTTAACGAATACGAAATTCAGTTTAATAACGTCAAATCTTATGCCGAAATTGTGTTACAGCCTTGATTTTAAGGGTTTTTTAACGATTAAAGCGTTTATTTTGTCGAAAAGGTCGTTTGGCTTGAATGGTTTTGACAAAATATCATCAAAACCTGCCTGATAGAAGTCGTCCATTTTATCATCAATTGTAATGGCTGTAAGTGCGATAATTGGAATGTCTTGGTCAAATCGTCTGATCAGTTTTGTAGCTTCTAATCCACTGATGCCTGGCATGTGTATGTCCATTAAGACTAAATCGTAACTTCCTTTTTTAACCATATCAACTGCATCAGTACCATTATCAATGATGTCGCTAATAATTTTTTGCTTGTCAAGAATCTTCTGAGTGATTAATTGATTGACTTTAATGTCTTCAACAATTAAAATCTTCTTACCGATTAGGATGTCGAAAGTTTTGTAAACAGGTGTTTCGCTAACTTTCTCTATAGTTTCAGGAGCAATTTCAAACGACAAGTCAAAGTAAAACATGGTGCCCTGACCTTCTTTACTCTTAAGCTGGATTTTGCTGCCTAGTAAATCGAGAAGGTTTCTTACAATAGTTAAACCGAGTCCGGTTCCTCCATATTTTCTGTTAATCTGAATAGAACCTTGAGAGAAACTTTCAAAAATTTCATCTAGTTTTTCTTCTGAAATTCCGATACCGGTATCTTCAATTTCAAATTTAAAATTCACTTCATTGTTCGAAATCCCCATGTTGATTACTCGAATCCAAATTTTCCCCTTTTCAGTAAATTTTATGGCATTACCAACTAAGTTGAAAAGAATTTGGGATAACTTAACAGAGTCACCAAGTAACATATTTGGAGAATGTTTATCAAACTCGAACATAATGTCATTACCATTGTTTTTTTCAGAACTATTAAAAGCAATGATTACACTATTAATAAGCTTCTTTACATTGAAAGGGGTCTTTTCTACCTCTAATTTATTGGCTTCTATTTTGTTGATATGTAAGATGTCATTAATAAAATTCAGTAAATAATCTCCAGAGAATTTCAAAGACTTTAAGTGTTCCTTTTGTTCTGTTGTTGGGTTTTTGTCAAGTAATATATCAGTTAACCCTGTTACAGCATAAAGAGGTGTTCTCAATTCGTGTGTTACTGTTGATAAGAATTGAGCTTTTGCATTATTGGCTTTTCTTAATTCAACATTTTTCTTTTTTAAAAGGGCATTGCTTTTAGATCTATTCTTATTGTTACGATAAAGCGAGATAGTAAATAATAGAAGGATTGCACCTAGGGCAAAAACAAGATAAGAGGTGATTCTATTACGTTGTAATTGTTGTTCTTTATCTAAACTTTCTTTATTCATTTTCTCGATCAACCTGTTTTTTTCATCGGCGTCAAGCCTGGCTTGGGCCTCAAGGTTCAGTTGTTCTTTATTGATTGAATAAACTTCGTCTCTTAACTCATTATGAATTTTTAGATTGTCATAAGCTCTTCTATAGTTCCCCATGGTTTGGTAAACATCGCTTAAGACTTTTTTGGTTTCAATTGCCAATACCTGAAAATCATTTTTTTGAGCTAACTTAAATGCTCGGTCTATGACATCAAAAGCCCTGTCTTGATTGTTAAGTTTGACCAGAATTTTAGCTTTTTCAATTAAAATACTGGCTGTGATATAATCATTTTCAGTTTTTTCAGATAGCTTAATCGCATCATCCATCAATTGGTTTGCAGTGATATAGTTGCCTTGCTCTGAATATAATACTCCTTTGTTCTTGATTACTTTAGCAACCGAAGCACTTAATCCAAGCTCTTCAAATTTAGATTGTGCTATTTCAAAGTATTCAAGCGCTTTTTGATAATCTTTTTGACTGGTGTAAACTAATCCGTAAGTATTATAGGTAGAGGAAACACCTTCTTCATCATTAATTCTTCTCTGAATTTGAGCTGCTCTGGTAAGCATTTCAATGGCCTTATCATTTTTGTTTGTTTGTAAGTAAATATTGGCTATTTGACTTAGTGCATTGGCAGTACTTATTTCTGACTCATTAATAGCTGCTAGTTGGATTACTTCATTATAAAGATCTATTGCCTGATCAAAATTCAACAAGCGTTTTTTCTCTTTCGCAGTGATTAATTTTGTATCAATACTATCCTGTAATACCTGATTTGTCTGTGAATAGGTAATAAAAGAAAATAAAGAAAGTATAATAATTAGATAAAACGTACTTCTCATAATTCAACTCAAAAGTACTTTAAATATACTCAATTTCGCTATTACGCCTATTAATTTATCAGGAGTATATGACTTTTTAGCGGTTAAATCGATTCCTTATGATATAGTTGACCTGGATTTTAAGTGTAAAACCAGATCGATTAAGCGGTTGCTATAGCCTATTTCATTGTCATACCACCCAACAATTTTCACCATCTTACCAATCACGGACGTCAATTGTGCATCAAATGTGCAGGAGTATGGATTTCCTAAAATATCGACCGATACAATTGGATCTTCTGTATAATCCAAAAAGCCTTTAAGTTGATCTTCCGACGCCTTTTTAAAAGCATTGTTAATGGCTTCAATAGAGGTTTCTTTTTTGACATTAAACGTAATGTCAGTTAAAGAACCATCTGGAACAGGAACTCGAATACCACAACCTCCAATAGCGTGTGATAATTCAGGGAATATTTTAGTAAGTGCTTTAGCAGCACCAGTTGTAGTAGGTACAATAGATTGGGTTGCAGCTCTGGCTCTTCTTAAATCCCGATGTGGTTGATCGTGCAAACTTTGATCTGTTGTAAAAGAATGAATCGTGGTGATATAAGCTTGCTCTATACCACATAATTCATTGATGATTTTGATCATCGGGGCTGCATTATTAGTAGTACATGATGCATTAGAGATAATGGCTTCAGAACCATCAATACTCTCTTCGTTCACACCCATAACCACCATTTTAATATCGTCACTTGCTGGAGGAACAGCCAGGATAACTTTTTGAGCACCATTTTGTATGTGATAATTTAATTCCTGAGTGGTTTTAAATTTCCCCGAAGCTTCAACAACAAAATCGATGTTTAAAGTGCTCCAATCTAATTGCTCTGGATGCGATATATTCGTTAAACGAATTGGTTTATTATTAATAATGATATGCTTGTCATCATGACTAAAATCAGCTTGATACACCCCATGAATACTGTCGTATTTTAATAAATGAGCCAAGGTTTTTGCATCGGCGATATCGTTGATAGCAACAAGATTAATGGAGTCATGGTCAATGAGAAGTCGGCATAAGCTTCGTCCAATTCTTCCAAATCCGTTGATGGCTATATTAATCATATGCTACATGAAAAATTAAAGGATATGCTTGTGTGCTTTATAACTACTTCTTACTAAGGCACCGCTTTCTACATGTCTGAATCCAAGGTTTAATCCGATTTCTTCATATTCTTTGAATTCATCAGGAGTAACAAATCGTTTTACAGGTAAGTGTTTTTTACTAGGCTGTAAATATTGCCCTAAAGTAACAACGTCTACTTTTGCCTCAGCCAACTCGTTAAGTGTTTCGATGACTTCTTCTCGTTCTTCACCTAAACCTAACATGATTCCTGTCTTGGTTCTTCTTTGTCTGTTTTCCTTTAGGTATTTTAAAACACCTAAACTTCGATCATACTTAGCTTGAATTCGCACTTCTCTGGTAAGGCGTCTTACGGTCTCCATGTTGTGAGAAATTACTTCAGGAGCAACATCGATCATACGATCAAGATGTCTTTCTATACCTTGGAAATCTGGAATTAAAGTTTCTAAAGTTGTTTCAGGATTCATTCTACGAACCGCTTTAACGGTTTCTGTCCAGATAATAGTGCCCATGTCTTTCAGGTCGTCACGATCTACAGAAGTCAAAACAGCGTGTTTGATTTTCATGATTTTGATAGAACGCGCTACTTTTTCTGGTTCGTCCCAGGCAACAGATTCTGGTCTACCTGTTTTCACTCCGCAAAATCCACAAGATCTTGTGCAAACATTACCTAGAATCATAAAAGTTGCTGTTCCTTCACCCCAACATTCACCCATATTCGGACAACTCCCAGAAGTACAGATCGTGTTCAATTGATATTTGTCAACCAAACCTCTTAGCTCTGTATACTTCTTTCCAACGGGAAGTTTAACCTTTAACCATTTTGGTTTTCCTTTTGGTGGTAATACACTTTCTGAATTAGTATTCATATGCAATTTCTTCTGAAGTACAAATGTACGTATGAATTTCTAATTAATCTCTATAATATTGTTAGATACCAAACACTAAAGCCAATTAAGAATAAAATACCCAGAATACTGAAAATTTTCATCGCCATTTTTGGTCTCCATTCTTCAGGAGTATGTTTACTGGTGAGTAAGATATAGTTTATCATAGCGTAGAAAGGTGCTGTTAGAAAAGATAGGATTGTCGCGATTTTAATTAGGGTGCCCATTTCAGAAGTAAAAAAACCAAGAATAACTGTAGTTCCTATAATTAAAACAAGCATCCAGAAAACATAAGTGTGCTTCACTAATTTAGGTGCTAACAATTTTGAGGTACTTGCCATGGCTCTGGGTGAAGCATCCAAAGTGGTTAGGGTGGTGCTAAACATTGTGGTGAAAGCAGCAATGGCAATAATCATAGAGAAATGATCTCCTAAAGTATTTGTGTATAGTGATATAAGTTGATTGGCAAATTCGCCTCCCTTATCAGAAAAAGTTTCTCCAGAATTATACATCACCAATGCTCCCAAGGCTACAAAACCTGCTCCGAGAATTATGGTGGCAATATATCCGATATTGAAATCGAATAATGCTATTTTTTTATCGGTGTTTTTTTCAATATCTCCTGACTTTCTTTTTTCAACGGCCCATAAAGAATGCCAAATGGAGATGTCTAATGGCGCGGGCATCCAACCCATAAAGGCGACTAAAAAGATAATATGTGGCGTTTCTTCAGGGAAAATTTGAGTAAACGATACAGATCCCACTTCTTGTGTTGCAAACACGACAGCTAAAACTGTTGTGATCGTCAATGTGAGTATGATAATCTTCATAAGATTATCCAGAAGCTTATAGCGACCTATAACTAAAATAGCTAAACATATTCCGGTAATAACCATGCACCAATGAAAATTGTTTAAATCACTTCCGAATAATTCAGAAGCTAAACTAGCTGTCACGATAGTAACCGCAGTTTGTATGGTGAACATGGTGGCAAAAGTGAGCAGGAAATAACTGATGAGCACCCCTTTTCCAAGCTTATTGTATCCTTCTAATAGACTTTCTCCTGTAGCAGCGGCATAACGGGGTCCGAATTGGAAAAAAGGATATTTGACAACATTTATTAACAATAAAGCCCATAATAAACCAAAACCAAAGTTAGCGCCTGCTCTTGTAGAATAAACTAAATGTGATACGCCTATTGCTGCTCCAGCAAATAATAATCCAGGACCTAGTTGTTTTATCTTCTTTAGCATCATTAATTGTTTTTGATGTACTCTGCCAAAAGCTTTCGAGCTCTTAATAATTTGACCTTAACATTATTTTCTGTTTCGTCTAATTGATTTGCAATTTGTTTGATGCTTTTCTCCTGAAAATACCTTAAATGAATGATTTCTTGGTAGTTAGGTTTTAATTTTTTGATTTGTTTGAGTAACTCAACAAGGTTCTGCTCAATGATAATTTTATCTTCGGCACTGGGACTTCCGTCAATAATGGTAAGCGCTTCGTCATCTGCATCAATTGTGTTAGAATTCAGAAGCGATTTTCTTTTCCTAATTAAATCAAAGTGAATGTTTTTAGCAATAGCAATTAACCAGGTCGAAAATTTATACTCTTCGTTAAAGCTATCTAGTTTATTAAAGGCTTTAGAAAATGTTTGTACAGCAATATCTTCTGCATCATTTTCGTTTTCTGTTCGCTTTAATAAAAAACCGTAGACTTCACCCCAAAAAGAATCCATAAGAAAATGAAATGCTTTTTGATTTCCTTCTTTGGCCTTTTGAATGTATTCTCGAAGAGTAGATTTGTCTATTTCCAATGGTTTGGTTTTGAGATCGTATTAGCGATAAAGATACCAAATTGAAATAAGATTAAAAATAATTCCAAAAACGGTAAGGGAATTAAAAGCTTGGTACAATTCAATTTGTTTCCTGCTTTAATATAGACAATGTATTGCATTAAGAGCTTAAATCCGATAAGGCTGGTCACAATAATCCATTCGTATGAGAAAGTCAGTAATAAAATGGCTAAAATCCAAAAGCTTACTTGTAAGATATAATTGAGGGCTAATAAAAATTGATGTTTGAACTTATAATGTTTGGCCGTAGAAATATGCCTTCTTTTTTGCCTGAACCAGGCAACGAAAGAATCTGGAGCTATTGATGTTGTAAAAGAATCATGTGAAAAACAAATGTTTGTGTTCTTCTTATTGGCTACTTCATTAATGAATAAATCATCATCTCCGGATTTGATTTTCATATGATTGATAAAACCATTAGTATTAAAGAATTCTGATTTATGATAGGCTAAATTTCTACCTACACCCATATATGGAAGACCTATTTTTGCAAAGGACAAATAATGTAATCCGGTAATAAATGTTTCAAACCTGATTAGGGCGTTTACATAAGAATTTTTGACTTTTTCATAGGCTCCGTATCCTAATACAATTGTTTTTTCTGATGAGAAATGACTGCTTATTTCACGAATCCATTGATTGCTGTTTGGCATACAATCAGCATCGGTAAACAGGAGGAAATCATGACTTGCAGCTTTGATTCCTAGTGTTAAAGAGTATTTTTTATTTCCCCAAAAGGCTTCATTATTTTCTACATCTACAATTTTGATGTTGCTATGTTGCTTCTGAAAAGCTTCCATGATTTCTAATGAGTCATCATAGGAAGCATCATTAATCAATACCAATTCGAAATTTGGATAGTCCTGATTGAGAATTTTAGGAATATGTTTTTTGAGATTTTTGGCTTCGTTTTTTGCGCAAACGATTACTGAAACAGGAATGTTTTTAGGCTGCTTCTGACTCTTTTTAGCAAAAGCAAATGAGCTGAATATTCCGAAATATAAAAGGAGTTGAAGAAAAACAACCGAACAGAAAATCATTAATAAGATGAAGAGCATTTATCTTATTTGGAATGTTGAGGTTCTGAACAAGTATCGAACTGATCTGGAGTTTTTCCGCAGAAACCACAAGATTCTCCGCTTTTATTTAACATTGGATTCTGACTAGCGCATGTTCCTGCAAATTCACCATCCTTTTTTGCCCAAAGTTTGATAGCAATACCGGCGATACATAATCCTAATAATACAATACTAATTAAAACGAGTTTCATCTGTAATTCAATTTATTGACAAAGATAAAAAAAAGCTGCCTTATGGCAGCTTTTTTTTGTTAGTTAAGGTGTTTGCTAAATTCTTCTAAAGAGTTTACGTCAGCAATAGTGTAAGTTAAAGAAAGAGTGTTGTTTTTATCAAGGTTTTTTGTTGATAGATTCTTTGCATAAACAATTTGTCCTTCAGAATCTACTCCTACCAGATGGAATTCACCATCTTTAAATCCTTGAAAACGATTAAAATTAAATAACTTAATAGTCCTGTTTCGGGAAGCATCTATCATGTGTAGTTCAGATAATTTTAAATCTTCATTTGAAACTTCAGTATAAAATTCTATGGTTTCTTCTTTTGTATTATAAAAATAATCGCAGTTATAAATACCGAAACTTTCAGTTTTGAAATAACGGTACAGCGATCTACGTTTCTTTTGAATTTTAGCGCTATTTGCTCGTTCCTCTTTTATTCGTTTTTCTTCAAGACGGATCTGTCTTTTTTGCTCCTCGACTTTTTTTAAATACTCTTTATATCGTTTGTCATAATCCTCTAAAGCAGTAGCGTATTGTTCTCCTCCATAGGAAGGAAGTACCTTATATTTTTTAGTAATATCTTTTCCTCCTGAAGTTTTTCCTTTAAACACTAACCAATAATACTCTTGATTTCTAATTCTATTTAATGTTACATCGTGCCATTCATGTTGGTTGTCACCTTTTTTATAAGTATCTCGATTCAGGACTTTAAAATCTACATTTTGAAAAATCTTAAGTTCCTCTAAATGACTACCGTTTGTATTGACAGTTAGCAATAATTCCCCACCAGCTTTTTTTACTGGTTTGATAGGTTTTTGAGGAGTAGGGAAAGGACTTATTTTTATTTCTTCTGAAAGACTTTCAGTAGAAAGTAAGGTATCGCGTAACTTAGTGATTCCGTCTGTTTCATCCAAATAGGAGTAAGTTGCTTCTTCTTTAGTTACTAAAGAATCTTTTTTGCTGACTTGCCAAATCCCAGTCGTTTCATCTAATAGGTACATGTTGAAATCCGATGTGTTGTCAATATCTGATTTCATGGCTACTCCCAGAGACTTGCCTGCTGCAATTTTTACTGATGGGTCTACAGGTTTGATTTCAATCATGGCTGCTGATTCAAACATGTAATTCTTTCCATTAGTTTGATACTTCATAGGGATTCCTGATACCAAAATATCTAAGGAGTTGTTGAATGTTCTGAATTGTAAAGCAACCTTACCTGTAATCACTTTTCCTTCTGAATCTACAAAAGCATCTTTAGGAATGTCAATAAAAGAACCGTCTTCTAAAGTAATAGTAGTTGCTTTTGAAGCTAAGACTATTTTCTCCTGAAAAGGAACGTCTATTGATTTAAAAACAGGGGTGAGTGTGAATGTAGACTCTGTTAGTAGTGTTTGTTCTTTATGTGTGATTTGTTGTTCTTTTTTGCAGGAAGTCACCAACGCTGCAAGGGCCATAAAGACAAAAATAAAATGTTTCATAATAAAGGTTTTAGTGTTAATGAGTTAACCTGAATACAAGCTTGATGCCAAACTTGGTTTTTTTGTTAAAATCCCCTAAATAAATAGGGGATTTTGGGTGATTGATGATTAGCTATTCAAAAGGTTTATTAGTTAGTTAAGCGCAACTTAAGGTTTTCATAGTTTGCTTGTTTTCCTTTTAAATAGTTAAAGTTGATTGGTTTTTCAGAAGTGGTGTACTTCATATAAGCAATCTCACCTTCTATAGTGTTAGCGACCAGATGAAAGGGTTTGTCTTTCAAAACGGTGATCGAATTGTCTAACATATCTTTACTTAGGTCAATCACACTATTTCGTTTAGAATCAATTAAGTGTAATGAAACGTTTTGGGTGCGTTCGTGCTAGAACAGGGGTCGTGGCGAATCGCGACAAAAAAATAATCACTGCTCGCGCTTTTCCAGAGGCATT
>JABSPN010000310.1 GCA_013214425.1 Flavobacteriaceae bacterium
GTGAACATGTAAACTTTCATAAAACCATTCATCGTAAGAAATTTTAGGCGATAGATGAAAATCTCCAGCACAGTAGATTGTGGATATTGGTAATGGTGTAACTTTACCTACTGCCTTATATAGCATTGAGAGATTACTATGTTTAAAATTGTTAAATTCTTTCCAAGCGGTTAAATCGACCTCTTCCACAACACTTAACATGATAGTCGCAATTTCGATTAAATACTTAGTGCTTTCATTGGTAAGTTTATTATGCAATTTAATTAATAAACTTAATTCACCCTTAATTTTTACAGCTGCAATAAACTCATTTACATATTCAGTAGGCCATTTAAGTATGTTTTCATTATTATGTAACCATGCACCATCAAAACACCCTGTCATAACGGAGGCGCGGATAAGAAGTAAGTCATCAGAACGGCTATTATTTTGCATTCGCGAGCTATATATTTCTAATTCACTACGGTGACGGTTAAGAGCAAGTTCAGTAATTTTTTTAGCATTATATTCATCTTCTCTATACCAAAGAGTAATTGCTAAGATAGACAATATCTTAGGTGAGTATTCAGCTTTCATTGCTATTAGTTCATTTATCAAACACGAAGGAGCAGAAACTAAACTGCTAATCTTCAATTTTGATAAATCCTCGACCTGAAAATTGGGACCATCAATTAACCGAGTTTTTAAAGAACGATGGCTATAAGCTTCATCGAACTTAAACTCCATAAACGCATAATGTTCCGCGCGTTCAAGCAACCTTAATATACTACTGTCATCATACCCTTCAGATAATCGTTCAAGTACCCACGTTCTAGTTATGCCTTCTCTGAGAGGTATTTCGTCACCTAAACGTCCTTTACATAGCCAAAGCCAGCATGCATTTATATGCTCTGGAGCACTATATTCAAGCCAATGACACACTTTGGGTAAGAGCTTATTAACCCGAGTGTCATGTTCAGCAACGGCTTTAACAAATACAATTAAACTTTCATGAAAAGGTCTCAAGCCAGATAATGAATCGTGAAGTAAATGTACAACGCCATCAACACTAGGAGTATTAAGAGGGCTCTCGTCTAGCAGGTCAGAAAATGAATCTTGTGGCCAAAGAAACTTAAAGTCACAGCATAAGTGTAAAATGTCTTTTTGAGGACCATTCAATGTACGCCAAATCGATTTGTAATAAGTTTCAATTTTACCGTCTTCACATGGAGGAAGCTGTTCTATTGCATATTTAGAAAGTCCCTTTCCTGATGAAATTAAGAATTCACACGAATATATAACATGCAGTGGGTAACCATTTGTAATTGATGTGAGAGCCTCAGCTGATTCGTTTAAAACTTCATCTTTGATTTCCTCATGGAACATTTGCTTAAGACGATTTGATTTTAATTGATACTCCAGATAGCTTTTGATTGCATTACCTGTCATTGCAGGTAACTCATCCCATTCATTTTTTGGGCACTCTCTAATCAGTGCATTTGGCAGCATAGCTTCATTTACAGGTTGCGTGCCTATAACTAAAACAACATTATCATGGGTGGGAATTAACTGATTGAATAACTCATCAAGTGGTGTTTTGTTGTTATTATTATCCCGCCACACATGATCTAAACCATCAATAATCACAACAAAAGGCGTCTTGTTTTTTTTATTAATATCGCCGCATTTTTGTAAAGCTAAATTTAAATTTTCTGAATTATAGTTATCTAAATCTCCGACATCATATTTACTCGTAATTTGAGTTATCAAATCTTCAGAAACTACCCTTGGACTTAAACGGTCATTGGTACGATCATCTAACGAAAGAAAGTAGTGATGTCTCACATATGGAATTTCATGCTCTTTTAATTGCTCACAGAAATAACTTAAGTAAGTGCTTTTCCCCTTACCAGGTGAGCCTGTAAGTACATGTATATTCGATTCAAGTTGGATGATTTTTTGTAGAAAGTATTGGTGAAAATCTTCATCAGGTAGAACATAGTGTTCTGGAATAATAAAACTTTGAGGGATTGGTTCTGGACGTTTCGTTGATATCACGCCCCTTATATCTTCGAGCGTAATCCACCCACCCTCAGTCGGCTGATTTTTAAATTTAGACCAATCCCTAGATTTATTAATTAGGCGGTGTACGCCAGCCTCATCGGTTAGCTTTCTTAATGATTCTTCTATATCTATACTTAACGTTTTATAACTTAGATCACTGTGATTTACGTCAAGAACGGAAAATAGGAGTCTAGCTTTTGCTTCACTACCAAGTTGTACTACTATTTTATTTTTTGTTTCTATTGGTATTAGATCGTAAATAATTTTATTAGCGTTTAATGCGCATTCAACGTCTCTTTCTGGTATTTTGTTCGTCAGTAAAATAACACTTTCTGTATTTTCAACTGAAATATCATCAATTGCATCTGAAAATTTTTGAAGTAAAGTACGTGACCTTTCCGTTTTTCCACTTTTTTTCAGCAACCACTCCCAAGAAAGCAGATTATTATCAGTATTTGGGGTGAATTTCACTTGTATATAGTCACGCTTTAAATTTTGTCGCTCACAAACGATGTCATCAATACCTTGGGGGACACCGTCCTCAGAATTATCGACCTCGAAACCAATGCGCTTGTATCTAGTTGGAGAATTTAACCAACTAGCTAACAATTTAACACCATGTAGTGTTTGATATTCATATCCAGTGTAGGTTATTGCGCTTGATTTGACTTCGAACATACCACTTCCTAAGATTTTACTGAGATTAATAAATACATTATACATCTATTAATAATCATTAATAATCAAAGTTATACAGCCATTGGTTCTTCATTAATATTCATAAAGTATTATTTGATTTTCTAGGAGTATATTTTTACTTTATCACTACAATAATTCATTCATGATATAGCTTCTATCTATGTACCAACTAACGCTAACACCTCTAAAGTGATACACTCTTGATGTGTAATAAAAATAACGCATGGAGACGTTTAAAATGGATTTAGATAAGCACCGGTCACCTGATTATCGCGATAAACCGTTTGTTCGGAGTGTATTTGATTCAAATGATGAAATGCAAGGAAGAGCAAGTGGAGTTATCGAATATTTATTAGCAAATTATGATGTTGAAAATGGATTTCACGGTTATATTAATAAGAAAAAGACAATTGAGTACCGTTTTAATAGGGCTGGTGAAAATATTTTTACATGTATGATTCGACAGAAATGGGTAACCGTTCGATTTAATGTAAACAATATGAATATAAAAGGTGACTTTGATGTGATTAATCGTCAAGGGCGTAAAGATAAAAAAACAGGGGAAATAAACGTAAACCGTTATATTGATTTTAAAATTGAAGATGAAGAAGATCTTGAAGACATAGATAGTTTTTTTGCATCAAATCCAATAACAAATATATTACATAGGCATGATTATTGGGGAAATATTAGTTTCGAATTAGCTAATAATGAAACTTTTACAGTATATACCCCCTCTAAAGATGAAATCGTAATTCATGGATATGAAGCTCGCTTAGCTAGAAAGTTAAGGCTTTGGTTAAACTCAAATAAATCCGTTAAGAACATATCATTTGAAACACCTGCTAAAACTAAAATGTTAAATGACAGGCTAGACGCAACTTTTAAATTGAAGGGTATTGGATGTGTAATTGCTGAATTGAAATCAATTAGAGGTGGTAGTACAAATTCAAAAATGTGCATTAGAAATGCTTTAGGACAGTTGTTAGATTATCGTCACTATGGCGATGGTAATGAAGCAGAACAAATGTGGATCGTTATTGATGCAGAGCCAAGTAAGCTTGATATTCAGTTTATAAAGAAAATAGTTACCACATATGGAATTCCACTTAAACTAGTATATGAAATAGCAGATTCGTTTTAAATCATATAGCTATCGGCTTAATCTTTTTTTAGAAGTACCGATGTATCTGGGCACCTTCGCAGCTAAAGTCTAGGGGATCAGATCTTTAGCATCACAATCTAACACTTCAGCGATTTCATATAGTTTTTCTAACGTAATGTTTACTTCACCGCGTTCAATACGGCCTACATACGAACGATCAATATCGGCTAGTAACGCGAGTTTATCTTGAGAAACACGCATTTCTTTTCTTCTAACTTTAATTTTCAATCCAACATTAATCGCTAAGT
>JABSPN010000311.1 GCA_013214425.1 Flavobacteriaceae bacterium
CAGTATTACATATATATCGTAACAAGGTATAATCGTACATACTTTTACCTGAACCTTCAAAATTAGTTAACACAGCTTCTTCCATAATCTCATAACGCATAGTGCTTTCATCGATTCCATTATTAGGTAAATTAAGTGTATGAGCGAAATAAGGGTCATCATTTATAATAGTTACTGAATTAAAATAACCAGAAGCATCTGCATAACTTAAATTGGTTAAATAAGCTTCATAAGCATCAGAGTTATATTCATTACCTCCTATATTACTAGTAGCATTACACAAGGCTGCTGCATACTCATAATACGGGTATTCTGGGTGGTAAATAATTAAAGATTCTGACCAAGTATCTTCCCAATTGGCTAAAAAATCGGCTAGGTTTAGTAAGTTTTGCGGCGCTACATAATGATAATCTATACCATTAATAGTTGTGGTAGTAACAGTTGTTCCTGTTACTATAGCAGGCGTATAAGTAGCGCCATTTAGTTCTACTTCAACCAAACTTTCATTACCATTAGCATCTACATATTTTGTTTCATTAGTTTGATAATGATACGGAAACCTCCAACTGTTTTCTGTAGATGAGCTTGGAACATTATGACTAAATAATTCATTAACTGCTGCTACACCCTCTGTAGCCTGACTAGTTTCTGTATAATCTTCTATCTCTGTATCAAATTCTTCTAATTGTCCATCTCGATCATAATCTATAATACCATCATTACTACTATTGAAAACATTTAAAACATGTTCTCTTACTGGTTCTGCTGTACCCGCTGTACTTGTAGCTTCTTCTGTATAATACATTCCGTATTGTCCTTCTGGACTCATATCAGACAACATATCTTCTAAAATGTTAGCGCAGGCTACTGAATTGCTTAGATTATCTTCGCTACCACTACCACCAGAATCTGTATCTACCACTCCTTCCTCTAAACACGGTTCATTACAGGTATCTATTAATCCTTGATATTCTGCAGTTAGCGCAGCTTCTAGTTCTGGGGTAAGATTTAAAGGTTCATCATATTCATTAATCCTTTCTTGAATATATAATTCTACTGTAGCTGGCAAACTGTCTACACAATCTTGGCAAGTTGCATAGCACCCTAAATCTACCGCTCGTAAACTGTTAAAATCTGGCACACAAATTTCTCCATTTACTTCAACTCCTTCTAGTTGGCGTAAGCGTTCTATATAATCATCAGCATAAGCATTTAATGCCTCTTCATTTATTTGCAACTCTTTTTTTACGGTAAAGCTTCCTACAGGAGGGTAAATAATTGGAGCGAATGAATCTGAAACCAGTTGACTTGCTGTTAGCGTAACTGGTGCATCTGGGCTAAAATTACCAAATCTTCTAATGATTTCGCCATCTGGTAATAGTAAGGTTTTACCACATTCGTCTAGAATATTAAACGATACATCAAACTCTAATGGGTAACCTGTTTCTGTTGGTAAACAAGACGGATTAAATACTGAATTAGAATTAATAGTATAGTCCAAGGTATAGTCTACTCCCTCAGAAGGCGATAACTGAACCGACTCATGCTTTAAAATATCATAAGAAGCTCCAAAATTACCCGATTGAAATAAATCGTTAGAATCTAAAACGGAGTCAGTAGCCAGGGCATCATTTTTACCCAATAAATCAACTGAAAAGGATGCATTTACCAATTGATCTATTGGCTCTATATTTGGAGGTGCTCCTCCTGCTAAAGCTGTAGCGATGGTTCTTCCCTGTGGATCTAAATAACTCAAACTTACTTGTCCGTTAGGATCTATTACCATATTTTTTTTATAGTGAGACGGGTTCCCAACGTTATCTCCAAATAATCGCTCTAATTCACCTTCATTTGCTTTGGCATAATAGTATTTCATTTCATGACCACTTCCCAACTGATGTGCTTCTCCAACACCTCCTTTTCTACGTATTCTTCCTGTATTATCAGGCATGTATTCTATCTGGCTAAAAGCATAACCAAAAGCATCTGGCACTTGTCTTTGAAAGAACTTATCTGGATCTATAGAAGCATCTGCACTATAATACTGATTGGCTCCACTAGAGGTGTCCATTGGATATACTACATTATTACAACTTTCTTCTTCACTAAGATCCCAATCAAAATCATTTTTAGAATAAGGCGTTGTAGGGTTTATCAAATTAAAGTCTGGATAATATTTTATTTTGTTTCCTTGTGTAGCTTCATTTGTTGGCGCCGGCAAAACTTCTATAGCTGGTCTTCCTTGAAAATCATAAATAACTTCGCCTACAATAGCGTTATCATCACTATTTATTTTGGTAACTGTTTGTCTGTTACGCAAGGTTCCATCAAAATAACTAACTACTTCTTTTTTCTTTCCTTCCTCTGCATAACTAGACTGAAATTGCCAATTCTTCATATCTTCATGTGAAGAAACTTCTACATGCTCCCAATCTGACACCAATAAAGGATTTGAATTTACAGTACTCCATTTTCCGTAATAGCTTGTTGTCACATCTGTTAAAAATACGCCTACAGCTCTAACTCGATATACTATAAACCCATTGCTGTATACTAACGGTATTTCATAGTTTGTTTTACTAATTTCTACTCGAGTATTATTTAACTCAAAATCTCTTCTAGAAAACTCGATATCATTCGCTGTTTTAGGAGCATCTACTCCATAATTATCTAACCAAGTCCATTCCAATTGATATGATGTAGCACCAATTATTTCTTGCCAATTGAAATCTAAGGTTAATAAATCTGTACTTGTAGTTGCGCTTACCTGCGGTAATTGAGTAGATAATAACCTGAACTGTTCTGCTTTAAAACCTAGAACTAGTTCTACATTTTCAGGTGTTTCAGTAATAGGAATACTCGCATTGTCTGTATTTATTATTTGAACAGAGTCTATTAGCACTTGTAGTCCAAATCTATTTTCAAAAGCCTTGTATGCTAAGTCATTCACTACAAGACCTGGCATCATGCTATATTCTATTTCCATCACTTCGGTAGATGCATTAACTGCATCTGGATTTCCATTAGACAGTAATGGTGTTACCGATAAGCCCAATTGAACCGTAAATGAATTATTAACCGCTATATCGTCATTAATTTGAAGCCTTATATAACTCGTTGGATTGACAGATACACTATTAACCTGACCTAAATTAGGATCAAGAACCCCTCCGAGAACGGTTGACGAATTAACAATGTTGTCTCCTGATAGCACCACATTAGAAACATCTATCTGTTGTGCAATAACTGGTGTTAAACTTAACATTAATACCAGTAAGAATAGCTTTTTTATAAACTGCATTTTCATAAATTTTACTGTAATAATGTTAGTTGACTAATTGATATTGTGCATATTTTTTACTTAAAACTACTTTATCATTACGCTTCTGCAAATAACTAGACAACTCCACTTTTTGCTTATCGATACGGGTATCAATTGGGAAGCAAACAATTTCTAATCGAGGGTAATCTGTTTTAATCTCACCATTTGTAGTTTTATATTTTTTTACTTGATTAAAATACAGTACTTGCTTTTTTAAAGCATATCTTGTCTTATCGATTACTAGTTCTAATTTGGCATAGGGTAATTGTGTTATTTGTGAAGTATAAAAAGTACAATGAAATCCTTCCGATGTTTCTTTAACTTCCTTTTTTACAAAATAAGGCAGTATCTTTTCTATATCTAGAGGTGAAGTGATCTGATCTAAAGCTGTCTTATCAACTTGAGAATACTGTACCATTTTTTGATCGTGAGCTATTTTAATGACATCCGTATCTATACATATTATTTCTGTATTATGAATTTTGTAGTAAGCATCATTTTTACTTTTTAATAAAAATGCGTCATATTTTAAATATGCGTCTTTTGCTGAATAAGTTGCATAGGTTTTATATTCCATTTGCAAACTATAACTCTCTTTTTGATAATATTCTTGCATTTTTCTCACTACTTGTTCCGCATCTTGACCCGAAACAAAAAGGACATTTAAGAGCATATATGTTAATAATGTAAAACGTATCATATTAATTAATTGTTTTTTGCGTTACCAGAGCGTGTTTCTTGAATAGTCATTACGCCTTTTTCTGTTTCTTTTTTTACTCGAATTAGCCC
>JABSPN010000312.1 GCA_013214425.1 Flavobacteriaceae bacterium
GCCAATTTCTAATCTTCAGGATAATTCAGGAACAGGAATGGGTAATGGATGGAGTATTTCTAACATAGACATAGCAGATACCTATACAGTTGAAAGTGTTACAGCTTAAATAGATTTAACACATACTTGGTTGGCCGATCTAACCTTATACTTAGAAGCTCCAGATGATACCTTTATTACGATGATAGATGGGGCTTGTACTAGTAATGATGATATAGATGCTACATTCACAGACGCAGGAACACCTCCGGGATGTGCTGGAATTCCAGCTATTACTGGAAATGTTGCTCCAGATCAACCTTTGGCAACATTTAGCGGACTACCAGTAAATGGAAACTGGCAATTCTATGTAAATGATCCATGGAATGGAGATAATGGTTCAATCAATACATTCAGATTAGAAATTTGTTCTATTGATCCAGTATCGAATGTTCCAAACTTTGTTGGTAACATGATCACTGTCCCAGGAAGTTCTACTTATGTAATTTCTATTGGAGATATGAACGGAACTTCTACTTTTGCTCCAACAGACATACAATATATATTACTAGAGCTTCCAGCTTTAGGTGATATTGTGTATAATGGAGTGACAACTTTAGGAATTGGAGATACTTTTTCTCAGCAAGACATCAATACAGGATTAATTTCTTATGTGAACACACATGTGTGTGGCGTAAATGCTAATGATCAATTTAGAGTAGATGTATTAGATACCAATACGAATGGATGGGTTCCTAATCAAACTATCCCTATTCTTATCGATTGTGCTTTAAGTACAGACGAATTCTCAATCGATAACATTAGCTTGTGGCCAAACCCAACTAATGGAGACTTCAACATTCAATTAACTAATTCTACTACAGATAATGTGTCTGTTTCAATGTATGACATTCAAGGTAGAGAAGTGTATACGAATGTTTTTGAAGGAACAGGAGGATTATTCCAAAAAGAATTGAACTTAGGAAACCTTTCTTCAGGAGTTTATTTATTCAACATAGAACATGGAAATAAATCTTCAACGAAGAAAATAATTATTAATAGATAGAAGAATCTATATAAAGTACAAAGGCCAGAGAAATCTGGCCTTTTTTATTTCCCTTTAGGGATGGCGTCAATAAGTTTTTTAGTGTATTCAGATTGGGGGTTAGAATAGACTTCATCAGCATCACCTAATTCCTCTTTTTTACCTTTATTGAGAACCAGTAGCTGATCACTCATGTATTTCACTACAGCTAAATCGTGAGAAATGAATATATAGGTAAACTTAAAAACTTCTTTTAGCTCATTGAGTAAGTTCAATACTTTGGCTTGAACAGAGATGTCTAAGGCAGAAACACTTTCGTCGCAAACAATGAGTTTTGGCTCAAGAGCAATAGTGCGGGCAATCCCAATACGTTGTCTTTGACCTCCTGAAAACTCGTGCGGATATCTGTAAAAGTGTTCTTCAGATAAGCCAACGCGTTCTAAAAGCTCAATGGTTTTTTGCTTTCGGGTTTTATCATCACCATGCAGTTGATATACTTTCATAGGTTCCATAATGGATCTACCTACAGAAATCCTTGGATTTAATGAGGAATAAGGATCTTGAAATATGATTTGAATTTCTTTTCTGAGTTTTCTCAAATCGTCACGATTCAGATTAAGGATGCTTTTTCCTCTGTATTTAATTTCACCATCACTCAACTCTTGTAATTGAAGAATTGAATTCCCAAGAGTTGATTTACCGCAACCAGATTCTCCAACTAAGCCCAAAGTTTCTCCTTCATATACTTTAAAACTAACATCGTTTAAAGCCTTAAGTTCTTTTTTAGGACTCAGAAGACCTGTTGAAGAAAAAAAAGATTTTTTCACATTGAGAACTTCTAATAAAGGAGCTTTGCTGTAAATTTCATGATGAGCTTTTTCACGCTGTTCTTTTGTTATTTCTTCTGAAGGAGCTTTCTTTTCAAGAATATGGTCAATAGTAGGTAAGCGTTTTAAGCGATAGTCTAAAGGTGGTCTGGATTGGATTAAAGCTTTAGTATAATCGTGTTTTGGATGATTGAATATTTTATCGGTACGATTCTGTTCTACAATTTCACCCTTGTACATTACAATGGTTCTGTCAGCTATTTCAGATATTAGAGACAAATCATGAGAGATAAAGATAATACTCATTTCTGTTTCCTGCTGAATACTTTTTAGTAAAGCCACTATTTCTTTTTGAACAGTAACATCTAATGCGGTAGTAGGTTCATCAGCTATTAGTATCCTGGGTTTACAAGCAATTGCCATAGCGATCATGACGCGTTGCTTTTGCCCTCCTGAAATTTCATGTGGATACTTATTATATATGGTCTCAGGTTCAGGCAACTTGACCTTTTCAAAAAGAGAGATTACCTCGGCGTTAGTTTCTTTATTTGATAAGGAAGTATGCTGCTCAAGAATTTCCTTTACTTGAATACCACATTTTATAGTAGGATTAAGCGATGACATCGGTTCTTGAAATATCATCGATATTTCATTTCCTCGAATAGCTCGTATTTGATGAGTTGTTTGGTCTAAAAGATTAATACCATGATATAGGATACTACCTTCATAGTTAGCATTGTCAATTAACTTCATTATTGATAATGACGTAACAGACTTTCCTGAGCCAGATTCTCCTACAATCCCTAAAACTTCATTGGGTAGAATAGTAAATGAAATGTCTTTGACAACTTTATCAGAGTTAAAAGCGATAGACAGATTTGATATTTCAAGTAAGTTTTTGTTTTTCAAGCTAGGAAATTTAGACCGTTTCAAATTTAGGAAAAGAACCTTAAAAATTTTTCAACAATACTATATAAATTAAGTTTATCAATTTGTTTAACTAGCAGTACTTGCAAATCAAAAAAAGTTCCTTTATTTTTTTTAATTATTAAAATATGTCTATTTTCGTTTAAAATTTAGTGAAATTAACTATCAATTAAATTCGAAACAAATGAAAGTAACTAGACTATTTAAAGTATTACTTTTGATACTTACATTTAGTTTTGCATATTCAAATGCTAATACTAATGACAATTCAAAAGAAAAAAAGCAACAAAAGACTGTTGCAACTACAATGTTAACTACTTGTGAAGATTTCACTTCTGGAAATGTGCCTATCGAACTTCCAGCTGCTGGAGCTCCTACTACAGAAGATAATATCGATGTTCCAAATCAAATCTCTATAGAAGATATGACAGTTGCTCTTGATATTAGACACACTTGGAATGCTGACTTAGCTATTAGTTTAGTAAGTCCAATGGGAACTTCTGTTATGATTTTAGACGCTACTGGTATTTGTGCTGGTCAAGAAGAAGATATCTCTGTAGTGCTTAATGACGCATTCCCTAACTTAGTATGTTCTCCAGGATCTATACCATCAATCGATGGAAACTATGCGCCAAGTGCTCCTTTCTCTGGTTTTGATGGAGAAAATGCATTTGGAATTTGGACTTTATCTATCAATGATACATTCGCTGGAGACGGTGGTTTCTTAGATTTATGGGATTTACAAATTTGTGGTTCTATTCCTGATAACGATGGAGACGGAATCGAAGATGCTTTAGATCCAGATGATGATAATGATGGAGTTGATGATACTGCTGATAACTGTCCGTTAACTGCTAATGCTGATCAAGCTGATTGGGATGAGGATGGAATTGGAAATGTTTGTGATGATGATACATTCATTACTATGGTTCCAGCTAAAGCTTTCTCTCCAAACGGAGATACTATTGGAGATACGTTTAGTATCGTAAACAGTAACTTCTATCCAAATGCTTCTATCAAAGTATTTAACAGATGGGGTAAAGAAGTTTACACGTTCACAGGATTATACCAAAATGATTGGAATGGTGAGTCTTCTGAAGGAGGAAGTGGTACGTTACCATCAGGTTCTTACTACTATGTAATTGAGCCTAATCGTCCATTCTTCGGAACAGTTGGAGTTACTCCGCTTACTGGTTGGGTCTTCATCAACTATTAATCAAATCAACATTAAAAAACAGTTAAAATGAAATATATTTTAAACACGGTAAAAGTTTTAGCATTTTTGCTAGTATTTAGTGCGACGGCACAACAGGCGCCGAA
>JABSPN010000313.1 GCA_013214425.1 Flavobacteriaceae bacterium
GACTATATCAAAAATAAAGATCCTGAAGGCTTATTATTCTATATTCTGATTATGCTAGGCTTATTGTGTCTTGAAGTAATCTGTCAGTTTTTATTCATTTTTTACGCGAATTATTTAGGGCAGTCTGTCATTAGAGATATCCGAATTAAGCTCTTCAAAAAAATAATGTCTTTTAAGATGACCTATTTTGATAATTCTGCAGTAGGTAGATTAGTTACTCGTACTGTTAGTGATATCGAAGAAATCTCTAATATTTTTGGTCAGGGACTTTTTATGATGGTAAGTGACTTGTTAAAGATGCTGGTTGTTATTGTTGTCATGTTAACCGTAAGTGTGAAATTATCGTTCTTGGTTTTCTTGTTTTTACCTTTAATATTTTTTGCTACGCGTTGGTTCCAACGTTCTATGAAAGGAGCTTTTAAAGAGGTTAGAGCAGAAGTGGCAAACTTAAATGCTTTTGTTCAGGAGAGACTCTCTGGAATGGCGATCGTAAAATTATTTGCCAGAGAAGAACACGAGTATGATAGTTTCATGACAATCAATAAGCGTCATAGAAAAGCCTGGGTTAAAACCGTTTGGTATAATTCAATATTCTTTCCAATCATCGAATTGATGTCTTCTATGACTATTGCCTTTGTGATTTGGTTTGGAGGGATTAATGCTGCTGAAACTAATGATAGTGGATTTATTGGGGTACTGGTGTTGTTTGTGTCAACTATTCCTATGTTATACCGGCCACTTCGTCAAATGGCTGATAAATTCAATACATTACAGAGAGGAATGGTATCTGCTAGAAGAGTTTTTAATGTTTTTAATACGGAAGAATTTATTCCTGATAATGGAAAACTAGACAAAGAAATTAAAGGAGATGTTACTTTTGAGAATGTTCATTTTTCTTATATAGAGGGAGAAGAAGTGTTAAAAGGAATCTCGTTTGAAGTAAATTCAGGAGAAACCATTGCTATTGTTGGAGCTACAGGAGCAGGAAAATCAACGATTATTAATTTATTGAATCGTTTTTATGAAATTGATTCAGGAAAAATATTGATAGATAGAGAGACCTTAGATAGCTATCAACTTTCTTCTCTTAGAAAACAAATTGCTATTGTGTTACAAGATGTATTCTTGTTTGCCGATACAATTTATAATAACATCACACTTAAGAATCCCAATATTTCTCTTGAAGACGTTGAAAAAGCTGCTAAAGAAATAGGAGTACATCAATTTATTTCCAGTTTACCAGGAGGCTATCATTACAATGTAAAAGAAAGAGGAGCAATGTTGTCTTCTGGGCAACGACAACTCATCGCATTTTTAAGAGCCTATGTGATTAATCCTCATATTCTTGTATTGGATGAAGCGACGAGTTCTATCGATTCGTATTCAGAGCAATTAATTCAGGAAGCTACCAAAAAAATAACAAAGGGAAGAACTTCAATTGTTATAGCACACCGATTGGCAACAGTTAAGAAAGCCGATAAAATTATTGTGATGGACAAAGGTAAAATTGTTGAGCAAGGTTCTCATAAAGAGCTACTTCAAAAAGAAGGTGGTTACTATAAGAGTTTGTATGAAATTCAATTCATGCAAGAAGAGGTAGCTTAAATTATTAAGGCAGTGGAGGCACCTTAACCATTCCTGTGGTTTGCATAATAATTCCACGTAATAATTTTATAAAAAATAGGATTAAAAATAAAACTATTGTTTTCCAGATAATTTTACCGATGCGAAGTTTAAATAATCTTTTAAAAGTGTAAGCATTATTGAGAATTATTAGGAAAATTGAACAGTAGGAAATGGTGAAAAAATGTATTCCTAAAGTTAATAAAACTACGTTGTCAATTGATCTTATAATTGAGGTGAATTATATGGTGTATAAAAAGATAACCAAATGCTCTGTGTAATTGAATTCTGTTTTTTATAAAATTATTTTGGAGATGATTGCGTAAAGCGGTATCCATGAAAAAGCCATTAAAGTTTGGTGCTCGAAATTAGACTAAGCTTCAAAACCTTGTACCTCTGGATTTGGGTATACCATTAGTTCTGAAAAAATTTTAATAGAAATGAAAACATACAATCCGGATAATGATACAGACAAAGTAAAAAAACTGACTGAATTGGTGTGAGGTTTTCTTGTTCTGTTGATAAAAGAGTCGCTAACCGCTTCAGGACTTAGGGTTAAGTCTCTAAACGTTTTGACTAAAAGATTGTTTGGGTTGAAATAACCAGTAGCGAATTCCTTAAAAAGACCATTAATGGTTAGTCTATTAGTAAGGTAACGAGCACCAAAACAGAAAAATACTTGTCGCCTTTTTGTAACTGATTTGAACAATATTTACATTCCATTAGCCAAGATCTTTTTTGATGAGTTCGATGAGTTCTTCTGTATCATCAAACAGGATAAATTCTCCGTTTTTGATATAGGATATTTGTCCGGTTTCTTCTGAAACAACAATAGCCAAAGCATCAGTTCTTTCGGTGATTCCTATGGCGGCTTTATGTCGTAATCCGAATCGGCTAGGAATATTTTGCTGGTTCGATACAGGTAAAATTGTTCGGGTAGCTGTAATGAAGTTTCCTTCAACTATAACGGCTCCGTCATGTAGTTGAGAGTTTTTATAGAAAATACTTTCCAAGATCGCTTGTTTTAATTCAATTTGCATCGCATCCCCGGTATTTTTGACAAATTCCAGACTGTTCTTTCGCTGGAAGACCAAAAGTACTCCAGTTTTTGTGGCTGCCATTTTATTACAGGCAGTGATTACTGCTTCTACGTTAGTAGCGGTAGTGGCTTCAGATTGAAATAGGTTAAAACGCTTGACGATTTTATTATCGGTAAAGAATCGGGTAGAGCCAATGAGTAATAAAAACTTCCTGATTTCCTGCTGAAACACTACAATAAGTGCAAAAATCCCTACTTTTCCGAAAGTAGATAAGATCGTGCTTACCAATTTCATTTCGAGAAGCTCAGTGATTTTCCAGATAAAATAAAGAATGGCAATACCAATCAAGATGTTAATGGCTACAGTACCCTTAACCAGTTTGTAGATATAGTATAATAATGCGGCTACGAGAATTACATCAATAAGATCTAAAAAAGTAATGTCTTTAATTATGGCTTCCACAAGGATAAATGTAGCTATTTTTTCTGAAGGAATCTGTTAGTTTAAAAAATAAAGTATCGATCAGGTATTAATATGCAATAGTTCACTCATAGGTTGAACCAATAGCGCAATCACAAGAACAACCAAGACAATTTTATGTGCTAATGACAATTTCTTGATTGAAACCTTAGTTTCTATTGGTAATACCTCAGTAGCGATAGGGTCAGTTTGGGAAAATAACGCTCCATCTCTAGCTGATTTGGGAAGAATGTTATGGATTAAAAAGGATGAATATAATTTAATAAAACCAATCACTATTAGGCCTATAATAACAAAACGCATATAGCCTTCAAATGAAACAGAATTAACTAAATATAAATCTCCGATAATTTTAAATGTGATCATAGTTCGTTATTTAAGTTGTTTAATTTAAGGAATTATTCAGGATTAACCTTATTCGTAAGGAGTTTTTCAAACTCATTTTTTTCCTTTTCGTTAAATATCCAAATTAACCTTTCTTTTAGGGAGTCATTAAAATAAAGTAGATAACCATTAGATCTTTTACTAACTCTTCCATATTTAATTTCAAAATCTTGTGCTGAAATACTGTTGAATTGTTTTTTGGAAATGGTTAAAAAGAGTAATCTTTTTCTTAGTAATAAAGATTGATTTATTAAGTCTATTTCCACCCGAGAGTAATTTGACAATGCATCTATAAACTTAGATAGATTCATAAAGGGGATGAATACCAAGATTAAGATTCCAAAAAGATAGGATTTAAAACCAACTATTGCGATTAATGATATAGTGATAATGATTAGAGCAATTATGAATAAGGTTTTTCCAGGTTTTTTCCTAAAAACAGCAGTTTTGTCATTGTAATCAATAAGGAACATGATCTATTTTGTTAGTTTTTATAAGCTTAAAAATACAAAAAAATCCTGACACAACTTGCTCGAAGCATTT
>JABSPN010000314.1 GCA_013214425.1 Flavobacteriaceae bacterium
GTATGTTGATCAGATTGCCCTGGAGCTGGCCTAACAAAATAAGGATGATATTAAGACGTGAGCAGCCTACTTACCGGTTGTTCAAAAGTGATAAAATAATGTAGAGTAAGATGATCGCTGGAATCGCGATAAACTTCAGGAGCACTAGCAAAACCATACAAGCGATAATAAAAATGTAACGGATCGCATTTTCTTTAAATCTGAATGTTTTGAATTTCAATGCAAACAAAGGGAGGTTGGCATTCAGTAAAAAAGCGCTCAATAATGTAAACCCAATTAAGAACCATTTGTTCAGGATAATACTTTCTAAAAACGCTGTGTGTTGAAATTCTAAAATTAAGGGTAAACTCAGTACTAAAAGTGTATTTGCAGGAGTTGGCACTCCAATAAAGGAATCAGTCTGGCGTGTATCAATATTGAATTTTGCCAAACGATAAGCTGAAGCCAAGGTGATCAAAAAACCAATATAAGATAAAGTCGTTGCTCCTCCAGCTGCAAAACATTTTGTTACTGTTATCAAACCTTCATCTATAGCTTTGTTATCTGCTTTTATAAATAATTGCATCATGACAATTCCAGGTACTACTCCAGAAGTGACCATATCGGCTAAAGAATCCAATTGCTTGCCCAATTCTCCCGTGACTTTCATTAGCCGAGCTGCAAAACCATCAAAAAAATCGAAAACAATACCTAGGATTACCCATACAGCTGCTATATCAAGATTTCCATAACCCGCTTGCCATAAGGCTATACATCCGCAGAACAGGTTCCCCATGGTGAGGAGATTAGGTATCATTTTTTTGATCATCGATTCTGTATTTATCGGATAAAAATAATAAAGTATTTTGGATTATTAGCTACATTAGATAGCTGGATTTTTAGATTGTAGGATTGTTGGATTTTTAAATTTTTGGACTATTAGATTACTTGATTCTTGGATTATTGCCTATTTATAAATTAGATTATAAGTACTTCTAAAAATGATTCTTACTCCTTACATCTTACTTCTCTTGTAAAAACTAACATCTTAAAATTGCTGTTGACATTAATATTGTTAGTGCTAATTAAATTGATTGCAATTGTTTTTCACTCCAAACACAATATATAGTTAATTATTCAGTTAATACAATTGAAAATAGTAAGTTTGTAGAAATAATTTTTTCTTGAAAAAGGCACTTTATCTTTTATTGGTTTTAGGTATTCAGGCTTCTTTCGGGCAGGTTGTACGTAAGTACTCTAATGAATTTATGAGTATTGGTGTAGATGCCCAAGCCTTTGGTATGGCCAATGCTGTTGTTGCCTCTACCAATAGTGTTAGTGCTGCTTACTGGAATCCAGCAGGATTACTCGCCTTAGAAGACAATCAAGCCATTTTAATGCATGCCAACTATTTTGCGAATATCGCACAGTATGATTATGCTGGTTTTGCGATGCCGATTGATGATGATAGTGTCATGGCTTTATCACTTATAAGATTTGGAGTTGATGATATCTTAGACACCACCGAATTAATTGACAGTAACGGTAATATTGATTTCAATAGAATCGAGTTATTCTCTGCGGCAGATTATGGGTTGACTTTTTCTTATGCCAGAAACTTAAAATTTGAAGGGGTTTGGTTCGGAGCCAATGCAAAAATCATTCGTCGTGTTATTGGTGATTTTGCTTCCTCATGGGGATTTGGTATCGATGTTGGATTGCAATACAAATCGTTTGATAAAACCTTTGAACTAGGCTTAATGGCCAGAGATGTCACTACGACCTTTAATGCCTGGGCAATTGATGAAGAGGAATTTGCCAGAATTCAAGCTGCTGTTCCTGGTCAAAATCAAGAGCTTCCTGAAAGCACTGAATTAACCTTACCAAAACTTCAATTAGGAATCGCCAAAACCTTTGATTTAAGAAGCAATTTAATCCTGAAATCTGAAGTTGATTTAAACATGCGATTTACGCAAACCAACGATCTAATCTCTAGTTCTTTTGTAAGTATTTCTCCTGCAGGAGGGGTTGATCTTGGGTATAACGATTTAGCTTTTTTAAGAGTGGGCGTTGGTAACTTCCAAAATGTAACACAATTAGACGGTTCCGAAAATATTAGTATTCAACCCAACTTTGGTGTGGGTTTTAAATACAAAGGTATTTCTGTAGATTATGCGCTAACAGATATTGGTAATGCTACTAATGTCTTGTATTCGAATATTTTTTCAGTAAAAGTAGATTGGAGTTTATTCAGACCTTAATGAAAAAATCACTACTATTTCTCGTCTTTATTGTTACTTCACTATTCTCATTCAGTCAGAATTATAGCTTATCACCTCAAGCCGAGATCAGTGTGATTACTTGTGGTCCGGGTCCTGATTTATACAGCGCTTTCGGACATAGTGCTTTTCGCGTAACAGATCCTGCCAGACGTATTGATATCATCTATAACTACGGAACTTTTAATTTCAATACGCCTAACTTTTATACCAAGTTTGCGCAAGGAAAGTTATTATACCAACTTAGTAAAGATTCTTATTTTTCATTTATTCAACTCTATATCAATGAAGGAAGATGGGTTAAAGAACAAGTGTTGGATTTAGACGAGGCACAAAAAATCGAATTACTCAATTTCTTAGAACATAACGCCAAGCCTGAAAATCGTCATTATAAATATGATTTTTTCTTTGATAATTGTGCGACCAAAATAAGAGATGTAGTCAATATCGCTTTTCCTGATCAAATTGTTTTTACTGAAGAACATGTAGACGAAGAATGCTCTTTTAGAGAGTTGATTCATAAAAACATCAATCAAAATTCCTGGGGAAGTTTCGGTATTGATCTTTCTTTAGGTTCAGAAATTGATCGTACTGCCAGTCCCGATGAAGTCATGTACCTTCCCGAATATATTTATAAGGCTTTTTCTTATGCTACTTTTAAATCAGGAAAAAAACTGGTAAAAAGTGAGCTTACGCTTCTGGAAGAAAAAATCACTCAGGAGTACAGTACGCCATTTCTTTATTCACCTTTATTTGTATTTGGAGTGTTGGCGTTTATTATTCTTCTCGTGACTTATTTTGACAACAAAGAGAAGAAAAAAAGTCTCGTTCTGGACTTTTCCATTTTCTTGATTACTGGATTAATTGGTGTCTTCTTACTACTACTTTGGTTTGCTACAGATCATACCGCAACAGTCAAAAACTTTAACTTATTATGGGCTTTTATGCCTAATCTATTGTTAAGTTTCTTAGTCCTGAAAAAGAAACCCGTCCTTTGGTTAAAAAACTATCTTACAGTTTTACTCCTGATGTTAGGTTTAATCGTTATTTTTTGGCTTATTGGTTTACAATCCTATCCTATTGCCATCATTCCACTTTTAATAGCATTAGCTGTTCGCTATCTGTATTTAAGAAAATTAGCGTAATTATCTTCCCCTAAAGAAGATCACTGTACTAAGTGTTCGCTTAATTATATTGAGGTCAATGAAAATCCCTCTATGCTTAACGTAATAAAGATCGTATTGCAGTTTCTCTAAACTTTCCTCTACAGAACCGCCATATTCTGTATTTACTTGAGCCCAACCTGTAAGTCCGGGTTTGATGATATTTCGTGTTCCGTAAAATGGAATTTCTTTTGAAAGTTGTTCTACAAAAATTGGGCGTTCTGGTCTTGGACCAATCATACTCATATCGCCTTTTAGGATATTGTAAAATTGAGGTAGCTCATCGATTCTAGTTTGTCTCAAAAAACGGCCAAATTTAGTTACTCTGGCATCATTTTTTTTAGCCCAAACTGCTCCATTCTTTTCAGCATCAACAACCATACTTCTCAACTTGTAAATTTTAAAGTTGATTCCGTTTTTCCCTACTCGATCCTGAGCATAAAACAAAGGACCTTTATTTCCGAAGAGATTACCAATAACTACAAAAGGAATGAGTACTGTAAAGCCTAGCAATCCAATAACTGAGAATAAAACATCTATCAGACGCTGAAAAACCAAATACAGTCTATTATCTCTGGAAATATCGCTAAATGGGAAATACTTATTAAAATCTTTATCAAAATACTGCACCATTAACTTATGGGT
>JABSPN010000315.1 GCA_013214425.1 Flavobacteriaceae bacterium
AAGCATGCTTTGAAGATACAATAAACTCTCCTAACTTAGTATTCCTAAATCAGTCCACTTTTAGTTGAAAATTTACATGTCCAGACTTACAAGCCAATGTAGGTGATATATGTCAAACAGCAAATGGAGAAGCAGGAACAGTAAATCCAAACTGTCAATGTGTACCAGATACTCAAGACTTTGATTGCCCTAACATTCAAGCTAATGTTGGAGATGCATGTCAAACTTCTACTGGCCCAGGAACTGTTAATGATAACTTTGAATTTGAACCGGCTTTCGATTGCCCAGACTTACAAGCCAATGTAGGCGATGTATGTCAAACAGCAAATGGAGAGGCAGGAACAGTAAATCCAAACTGTCAATGTGTGCCAGGTTAATCAAGACTTTGATTGTCCCGATCTTTAAGCAAATATAGGTGACACGTGTTTTATTCAGAATCAGCAAGGGACAATTACTGCTAATTATGAATGTGAACTATAGTTGCGGGAATAATTGTTATGAATTATTTTTTGGAGTTAATTTTTTAATCTTGATTATAATATAGATTTAGTTTAGTTACAGGTTTTAACGTCATATTCTAAAAGATTGAAAAAACTCTTAAGAGAACAGCGATCATTTGATCGCTGTTTTTCATTGATTCAATTTTTTTGGTTTAAAAACAATAAAAATTAAAAATCAAATATTAACATATGTTAATTCCAATGTCTTTTGTCGGCTTTTTTGGGACTATAACGAAAAAAATCACCATTTAACATATGTTAAGTCAAACAAAATTATTTTTGTTATATCAAATTAGATTAATCAACTGTAGAATAATCATAAATAAAGTATTTTAAGTAATTAATCATTTTGTAATTTTTAGTTAAAAAAGTAAGGGGATGGTTTCATCCCCTTTTATATTGCATAAGATTATTTGTATTATCGTTTCTTGTTTATTGAATAGAAACGATCAGTATTTCAGAGTTCTCAGTAAATTTTTCAATATAATAGTCTTCATAAGGAGGCACAACGAAAGCATCTCCTATTTTTAACTTGTGATTTGAGTCTTTATGTTTAAGATCAATTTCACCATGCATGATAAATGCAAATTGAATATTAAATTGATGCTGCAGTGGGGTTTTATTTTCTTCTGAAGAAATAGCTTTAACAACTTTAACATCTGCTACTTGATTGGTAGCTTCCCATATTCCAGAATCTCGATAAGTCATTCCTTTTAGTTTCCAGTTTAACCAGGTAGCTGTTTCTGATTGATGATGACAAAAAGTTTGTCCTTGATATAACCTATCGGGATTATAAGTGTTATTGGGTAATTCCATGTCATGATCTATAGTAGTTATATGATCTGAAGGAATACCAATCTCGATCACTTGTAAATTATCGGAAGCTTCTAAAACACGATGTCTTATCTCTGGAGGCTGTGTAACGCAATCACCAGCTTTTAAGATAAAAGGTTGCCCCTGATCTTCATACACTAATTTTACCCATCCCTGATAACAAAAGATAAGTTGGAAGCCTATGGTGTGATAATGCACCATATCGGGCACAGGCCCACCATTAGGAATATGAATATGTGATGCGATAATACTTCCGCCTAATCGGTCGGGAATAAGATCTCTATATAACATTCCCGCACGACCTATAACCCAGGAATCGTTTTCTTTTAATTGCTTAACTTCAAACTTATGTAATGTATCTGGAATAGTATAGCCTGTTTTCTCCGGAATGATTTTAATTGTAGTGCCTTCCGGAGCAACAAAATTGGTTTGTCTATTAAACAACACTTCTGGTTGTTCGCAAACAATATGTATGGTCTGATGTAATATAGAAAATGTTCGATCCAAGCGAATCACTAATCCATGGCCAGAAATAATGGCCACTGCAGGGTCGTCTGAAGGATAGATTTGTTCTAATCGAAAACCAATTTCAGAATAAAAGTCAATACTCTCCTGAATCACGTTGCATGCAATAACAATTTGGCCTTGTGTCATCTTACTCTTATTTTTCAACGATTTGTTTTTGTTTCTTCGGAAGAATGCTGTGTAATAGATAGGCAATTAACATCACTGTTAAACAACCAACAAGGTTCAACCATAAATATTCAAGATCGATATATTCAAACCTATTTAAAAGGAATAAAGTAATGATAATAGCTTGGGTAATAAACGCTGCTATAAATACAGCAGTTCCTCTGATAAACTTAAAGAAGAAAGCCAATAAGAAAATTCCTAAAATATTTCCGTAGAAAATAGAACCAATGATATTCACTAATTCTATTAAGTTTTCAAATAAGGTACCAAAACAAGCAAATAGAATCGCAATCACACCCCAGGTAAACGTAAACCATTTTGTGGCTTTAACATAGTGAATGTCTCCTTTATCTTCTTGATGATTCCGTTTGTATAAATCAATCGTTGTCGTTGTGGCCAAGGCATTTAATTCACTAGCTGTACTCGACATAGCTGCACATAAGATAACAGCAATTAAAAGTCCGATGAGTCCTTTGGGTAAAAAGTTTAAGATAAAATGAAGGAAGACATAATCTTTATCATTTTTCTCTGCTTTAATACCAGAAGCTTCAACAAGTTTTTTAGCGTCTTCACGTAAAATTTCATCAAAATTATTGAGCTCAATTCTTTTCTCCATATTATCTGCACCTAAGGCCAATAGTTTACTCTGATTTTCCCTATGCTTGAATTTCAACCTTACATAATCCATCGCGTAAGGTGTTTCTTTAATCTCATTATCTACTTGTGGATTGAAATGTATTGGTGACGCATTGTATTGGTAGAATACAAAAACCATAACACCTACCAATAAGATAAAAAACTGCATTGGGACTTTCAGTAAACCATTAAATAATAAACCAAGTTGACTTTCTCGAATGGATTTTCCTGAAAGATAACGTTGTACCTGACTTTGATCTGTTCCGAAGTAAGACAAGGCTAAAAAAGTACCACCTAATAATCCGCTCCAAATAGTATATTTATTACTTAAATCAAACTCAAAATCCAATACCTGCATTTTTCCATTAGCGCCAGCGATATCTAAGGCTTTGGAAAAAGTAATATCATCTGGTAAATAGCTCACAACTAAACAAAAGGCGATCACCATTCCTGTCATGATAATAATCATTTGTTGCTTCTGTGTTACACTAACGGCTTTTGTACCACCACTAACAGTGTAGATGATTACCAGAACCCCAATAATTAAATTCAGAACTTTTAAATCCCACCCTAGAATAGAAGAGAGAATAATAGCAGGTGCGAAAATTGTAATACCGGCAGCTAGTCCTCTTTGTACTAAAAACAGAATAGCAGCAAAGGTTCTTGTTTTTAGATCAAATCGTTGCTCTAAGAATTCGTAAGCCGTATACACATTAAGTTTGTGATAAAGCGGAATAAAAACAAGACAAATAATCACCATGGCTATAGGTAAACCAAAATAAAATTGAACAAAGCCCATTCCACTGTGAAAAGCCTGTCCGGGTGTAGATAGGAAAGTTATCGCACTGGCTTGTGTTGCCATAACCGATAAACCAATAGTCCACCATTTGCTATCTCCACCTTTAATGAAGTCCTTGACGGTATTGTTTCCTCTGGTTTTCCATGAGCCATAAACAACGATAAACAATAATGTACTTCCAAGTATTATCCAATCTAATGTAGACATGAGTTATTTGTTTTTTAGTTCGTTTAATTTTTCTTCTGAAAACCTCCATCGTTTTACCGTTTGTAATGAGTTAAGGCTTCCAGGAATGGTTTCGTGTTCTTTTATAAATGTAAACCCGACTTTTTCAAGAGTTTTATTTGGAGCTTTATTCTTTGCGTAAGGTTCACAGAACAATTCTTTTAATTTCAGGTTTTTAAAGTAAAAGGGAATAGATCGCTTGACTAGTTCAGTACCCATTCCTTTTTTTCGTGTCGTTTGATTCCACAAATGAAGATGCATATAAGCTTCTTGCCCGTATACAATTTTATTCACGTTAGAGTGACCAACAGGGATGTTGTCAACAAGCCAAATAAGGGCGTAAGATTCCTTTTTTTCGTAG